>NZ_JBSRHE010000001.1:0-212840 GCF_055126295.1 Desulfonauticus sp.
CGCCTTTCGGCATCAGAGATCAAATCAGTTGCCTCAGTTTTGTGCCTAGAAGTGCTACACTGGGTGCTCAACGCCTTTCGGCATCAGAGATCAAATCAGCTGGTTCCTTAATACCCCAAGTATTCCAGGATTTGTGCTCAACGCCTTTCGGCATCAGAGATCAAATCAGTGTCCAAGGTTTCTGGAATCATCACGATTCTTTTGTGCTCAACGCCTTTCGGCATCAGAGATCAAATCAGTTTAAATATTTTTTGAAAATAATCTGTACTTTCCTCGTGCTCAACGCCTTTCGGCATCAGAGATCAAATCAGTTTAAAAAAATTTTAAAAAAATTTTAAAAAGGAATGTGCTCAACGCCTTTCGGCATCAGAGATCAAATCAGTATCTCGTCAAAGTATGTTTCTTCCGGCAATACACGTGCTCAACGCCTTTCGGCATCAGAGATCAAATCAGTGGAAGGTATATATACAAACTTCCTTCCCATTTAGTGCTCAACGCCTTTCGGCATCAGAGATCAAATCAGTCCCACCACTCATGTGGGAAGTAGTCTTCGTATAGTGCTCAACGCCTTTCGGCATCAGAGATCAAATCAGATCCTTTTATGTATATCCTCAAGGAGCTCGCCCGGTGCTCAACGCCTTTCGGCATCAGAGATCAAATCAGTCTATCTGTTTTAGCAGTTGTATTTCCTTATATTCAAAAAATACTTTTCAAGTACCTGCTTAACGCTTTTCAACTACTCAATACCTCCCGCCACCATAGATTAACCAAATTAAATAATATCAATTACTTTTGCTTTTCAAGCACCTCTAAAAAGCGTATTTACTTATAACCATATAAATATATTAACTAAATCTGGAAATTCCTTACTTTACAAAAGTCAATCTCTTAATTACTTGAACACCTTATGTTCAATGTTTTTATATCACAGAATAACAAACAATATATTCTCAATAAAATATCACCTGATTTATTTAAAAAATTTCAAAATTTGGGGCTGGTTCTTTCCATTTTTCCTCCTCCCTACTGTCAATAACTCTTTTAGCACAGGCAGGACACAGACGTACAATCATTAAATCATCCTCTTCATTAAGTATTTCAGATAGTTGCCAGCGCAATTTTTCCAGCTGGGTTTTATTCATTCGCACCCGAAAAATAGAATATTGTAAATGTTCACCAAATCCTTTGAGAATTTTAAAAACCTTTGCCCATCGTTTCTGATCCCTAATATCATAACAAACCAGATGCCAATGCTTATCTGTACTCACTTTTTATCTCCATTTAACTTTTCTGTTGTAAGGTTTAAAATAAAACAAAATCTTCTGTGTTAACGCACTCGTAAACGGGCAAATAAACCTGCTTGACCAGTCCACTCCTTTTCCAACAGCCTTACTTCAAGCTCTATTGTGCGGGAGTAACTTAAAGAATACTTTAAAACTGGATGCTTCCATTTTTCCCTTTTGCGATTTTCATACAAAGAAATAACCTTTCTCCGACCTTCTTTGTTTAACCAGACCTGCTTACTTGTAATTTCAAAATCCTCTTTACGCCACTGCTTGCGGTTGACAGAAGCTACAAGTGGCATGTCCCATAAGATTACTCTAAATAATTCCATTAAATCCAGAGCCAAAGGATAGGCAGAAGAACGTGGAGTATGAAAAAATCCAAAACAGGGATCAAGCCCTACAGCCTGAATAGCAGCTACACAATCTTTATAAAGCAAGGCATAACCAAAAGACAGCAGGGCATTAAAAGGATCTTTAGGCGGACGTCGATTACGGCCAGCAAAATATAAAAAATCTTCTTCTTTCAAATTTAATATACAGGACAGGGCATTGAAATATTCTTTCCCCGCCCTGCCCTCATGCCCACGCATCTCTTTAATTAACCTGTCATATTGAATAAGGTCTACATTATTAATTTTACTTAAGGATTCTTCTATTTTAGCCAGGGATTTTATTTCATAGCGAATTCTATTTATATTTGCCTGCAATTCTTCCTGGCCTTGTGTTTCATTTGAACGCTTTGACCTTGTTGCTCGGAGGATATATTTTAACTGATTTTCTACTTTGGCCCTGCAAAGTCTAGATACAAGCAAAATTTTAAAAAATGGATCGCGAAATGCTTCATATTGTCGATGACGGCGTTGCACATATCCAGCACCTTTTTGCAACGCCCCTACATAATGACCTCCATAAGAAAGCCAATGTACACCTATATCATTTGCAGCGCAAAAATGAATGGCTTGAGTGGATATTTGAATATTGCCGTGTAAAACAAAAGAAGCAACGTTTGACCCTGGAATAGATTTCTTATTTCCATCAGGTAAACTAATTATAAACTGATATCCATCCTTATGAATCGTAGTTCCCTGTTCAAGGAGATGAACCACTCTTTTTTCATCCTCAGCAGGAAATAAACGCAATGGCTTTTCTTTTTCTTCTGCTGCAAAACGCTCTTCCTCTGGCAAACATACTGGCGCAAGGGAACAGGTGCGACAGAGCTTTTCAGACACATTAACAGGAGGTCTTTGAACTGATGAACGTAGTTCCCTGGCTCTTTTTACTGCTTTTAAAACTTCTTCTTTTGCCTTAGCCAGATCAAAAGGAATAATAATAGTTTTGTTATCTGCGTGATAACGAATACGCAACTCTTTTACCGGACGATTAAAGTGTTCAGAAACAAGAAGGCCATAAGCAATTGCCTGGATGTGATCACTGGGCCAGGCTTGATTGCCTTTGTTTGAATGACCTTTCTTATGCTCATAAATGATAAGTTCCCCGGCATCTGTGCGTACATAGTCAACTTTGCCACGAATACCTAACTCCTGACTGGCAAGCTCTAACGTATATTTTTTACATCCTTTCTCTAATTCTTCATGCAGTCTGCGACCAGCATAGACATTGGCATTTGCAACTCTTATTTCTTCCACTTCTTCCATATAAAAGAGCCGCTCACAATAGGTCAGAGCATGTAAAGCCATCACTCGAATGAGCGGCTCATCTGTTGTTTTTTCTGCCAGAAAGTAAGATTGGAAAACGCTTTTGTCTTCTATGGTGCTGGACATAACAATTTACTTTAATATTTGACTGTTACCCATGCCTTTGGTGGTATGTCTTTTACTGGCCTTTTTGTTGGCACAAACAGAGCTGATCTGGTTTTACTCATTTCAGACCGATCAATGGTGATAGTTAGTCTATCAATCTGTTCATTATACTCAACTTCATCATCTTCCTTTAAAGGAATGTACCAGTGAGCAGGTTTTGGTTCAGTGATTATTTCCAGCTTGTCTATTAAAAAGTTATTGTCTCCTAAAAAAGGCAGGCCATACTTTCTTTCTGTTTTTCCTGCTAGCCCTTTTCTTACTTTTTCCTCCAACTCATCATTACCTTTTAAAGCTATAAAAGCCTTAATACCTGACAAAAAAGCACGCCTGGCAGGAAAAATATTGTATTTACTCCCCTTAGCCATATCTTTTCGCTCTTTACCGCTACTACCTACAGGATAATTATGAATTTGTTGATATAAACTATGGATTCCGGGAAATTCCAGAGCTGCCAGAGCAAGAGAACATTCAGGCAATCCAGAATCAATTTTCGTCATTACAGATTTGCCATCATCGTAACGCATTTCAATACCAGCTATATTTAAGAGTAATCCATAAGCAGCAGAGGGAGTGATAAATCTGGCAGTTGGCCTAAAACTTCCAGCAGTAAAAGTGCGAAATGTGGCAAAGGGAGCCTGTAAATATAAGATAAGCATGTCTATTCTCCTGCTGCGAACATCTTTTCCGCAACAATATCAATCAACCTTTGAGGATTTCTTTCAAGGGTGGCTCCTTTTTCTTTGAGCTGATTTACTTGTGTCTCATCCATATCTTTGACAATTTTGCCCCCAATATAAAATTCAGAACCAGGATAATCATCATGTAAAATTCCATCTATGACCTCTGGGAAAAGATGTTTATCATCTTTAATCTTAAAGCCATAAGTGGAATAACCAGCTACAAGCAACTTGGTTAAGCGAATAACTATACTGGCAGGCGCCATTTCAAAATAACTACGGGCATGATTGCCAGCAACACCATTTAATTGGCCAATGGCCTTAAGCAAGGTTTTTGTCCAATCTATTTTCTGTTTACACTCATTTAAATTGAGGGCAAAAGGATATTGAAAAGGAGTATAGGTTACTTCCCGATGAAGAAGCTGAGAATTCTCTGCATTTTTACAGGACTTTATTTCTTTTGGAGTTACATCCTGGGGAGACTGGGTAAAAATAGAATCATAACGATATGGCTCTAAAGCTACAGCCAGATTCATCCGTAAAAGAGAATCTCTTTTAAAAGTAAATTTTTCTGGATCACGCCCTCTTTCTTCTAATTCTTTTAAAATTTTTTTCCTATCATTGCTTCCAGCAGCAATAAGCCAGCCCATAAAAAAATCATCTGCAAATCTGTCTGGATCAGGATAATCCTGAAATTTCACTGCCAGTTGTTCTTCATCGTTTAATCTCTCTCGATTACAGGGAAGCCCAAGCTCTCTTAAAGTGTCTCTTAAAGCGTTTCTCATAGCTTCTGGAGAAATAACAGGATATTCAAACCTGCCCAGGGTTATTTTTTGAAGTACGCTTCTATTTTCAGCAGACTCGCCCCGATAGTTTGCACTTGGGGCAGCATAGGTTAATACTGTTCCAAAAATGTTCATTTATTCGTCCTCCTTGTGTTGAATATTTTTAGCCAGATAAGATGCAGCAGAAATTGCCAGCAGGGATAAGGATTTGACCTTTTCCCACCCGCCCTGCACCAGGGCCTCAGAAAGGAGAAGGTATTCTTCTTGAGGCAAAAATTGAGGTACAGAACAAATAGTGCCAGTAAAATATTCCACAAAATCCTCTTCCTTTCGCCCCCGCATAGCCAAAAAAGCATCCATACTTACCTTTTCAATGGCTTCCCTGTATTCTTTATTTTCAAAAGGATAAATGGCCTGGCCTTTTTCATCAGTTATAGTGGATAATCCAGATTTGTTTAATGCCTTAAGCAAAATATAATGCTTGACCATCTTATAAATAATTTTTGCCAGAAACATTTCTTTACTTTCTTCATTCACCTCTTTGACCTCCTTTATTGTTAAAGATTCTATTATTTGTTCAAACATTTTTTTACAATCATGGCCAAAAAATTTAAAAGCTGTTCGTTCTGGAGTTTTTCCAGTTTTCCAGATAAATATTTCAGCAGGAAATATATTGATATATTTTTCGCTCCCTGAATACCACGGGTTTTGGGTAAGAATATTTTGTAAATAAAACCTTTTAAAAATAGGATTCATATTTGCCTGTCGCATGCGTTCATATTTTTCAAAAATTCTTCTCTCAGGAATTATTTTTGATGCTTCCAGCATACGCACATTGTTGCCCTGCTTCTGCACATGATAAACTTCCAGGCCAGAAATAGAGTCAAAGAACCCACCCATTTTACGACTTTTATTAACCACAAGAAAATGCAAGTATTCTAAGGCTCCTTCTTCAAAAAGATTAACCTTTCCTGAGGCTGGTGTATAACTTTCTCCTTCAACTGGTAAATTGGAGAGCATCTCAATTACATCTTCTTTAAAAGCACAATTATTAGCAGGTTCAGGAATGACTATAGCATAAGCAGGAGTTTTCCACTTAATCTCTGTTTTTCTTTCCTGGTTTCTTTTGATTTCCACAAATCGCACTTCAAAAACAAGGCTGACAATATACCAGAAGTGAAGCAAAAAATTTTCCTGGGGAAGTCCCTTAAAGGGCACCAGCTCTGCATTCTTATCCTGTGCGCCAATAAATACAGAGCCAGCAAAACTTTCCTCTTTCTGTTTTTTGGCCTTTATGGCTTTGTTTAAAGAGTCCCAAACCTTTGAAGCTTCAGAAGAAGGTTTTCCTTCTGCCCTTTCTTCATAAACTCCATGAGTTTTTGGCTGGGCCCGCAAGACATTCCAGAGCATCTGTCTCCATAAGGTTAACCAATTCTCACAACCATCTGGATAAAAGGTAGTAAAAAAAGTTCCTTTTGGCTTTTTATCTTTCCATTTACTTTTTGATTTTACCTCTACAAATTCAGCATCATACAAATCATCAAACAACACCTGTATACTCTCTTTAGTAAAAGAAATAACCACCCGCGATGGAGTCATTTCTTCCACTTCTGGTAAGGGAGATACATTTCTCCTTTTCAGAGATTCAATCAGTACCAGCAATCCTGCCAGGCCTGCCTTATGCTGGGCAGTGGGCAAATCAAATAAATTATAGCTTAAAGTAATTTTATCTTGTTTCTTCATATAATCATCTCCCAGGGTGTTTTTGCTAAACCAAATTGTTCACAATAGTAATCTGAAGAAACTATTAAAGGGAATCTACCTATTTTAGAAACTTGCCTTACAGGCACTTTTCTGGGTACAGGAACAATAAGACCATCAAAAGGTTCTTTTTTATTTTTCAAATCAAAAAACCTTTCAATATCACTATCCAGTATGGCCTGGACACATTGGTTGTTATAATCTGCAATGTCTCGTGTTAAAGCCCAGGGGCCATTCCCAAAAAAAGCATTGTATTTTTCTATTTCTATCATATTGGCAGTCAGATCTTCCAGCAGGCCTTCTAATTCAAGTTGACTTAGTTTTTTCTGATTTATTTTATATACAAATTTTTCTACTCCTTGCAGTTCACCGTCTTTATAAGGTGTATTATCTTCTGGAAAATATAAATAAACCTCACCACACTCATATTTTAAATGTCGATTACATCTTCCCATTCTCTGGATGAGGCTGGTAATAGGTGCGGTTTCAGTAATTAAAACATGGGCATCTAGATCAAGACTCATTTCACACACCTGCGTGGTTATAGCCAGCACTGGTTTATCCTTTTTAAAATTTTCAATTACTTTTTGGTGAATTTTAAGTCTGTCTTCCAGTTTAAAGCGGCTATGATAACACAAGACATCTTTATAACTATTTAGTTCTTGAGCCAATTGCTGGCAGCGATCTACAGTATTGACCACCCAGAGCACTTTTTTGCCCTGTTCCAGAGCATCCAAGGCTATATCTTTTGCTTTTTCTGTATCTTCAATGAGGTTTGCCTGATAACGGGGGATCTTTATCTTTTGGTATAGGTCCTTCAACTTTTCAGGATCATCAGGAAAAATTTTAAGGCCACACTCCTCTAATTTCTCTTGTCTAAATGGTGTTAGGGTGGCACTCATGCACAATACTGGTAGATCAAATTCCTCTAAAAATTTTTTTAAAGCTGAAAACAAAGCACTATCCAGGCTGTGAACTTCATCTATAACCACTATACTATCTACCAACAAAGGCAAAAGGCATACAGAACGATATGAATATTGCATCACTCCTAAAAATTGATGAATGGTTGCACTAAAAATACGCCTCTGCCAGTAAGCAAGGGCAAATAATCTATCTTCTACTTCAAAATCAACGTGAGAACGTTCATCAAAATCCTCAAACATGTTTTGCAGGTCAAAAGGAGCAGAAGAGTGAAGCAGAATTCCTTCAGGCGCCCAGGACACATAGTCTCTAAAACCCTCACTGGCTGTTGCTCTGGTGGGGTACAAAAACATCACTCTGGCAGTGGGTTTCTTCCTTAACTGCGCCCTTATCCATCTCCACGCAGCCAGAGTCTTACCACTGCCACAGGCTGAAACAAGAACTGCCCTTTGTGGCAATTTATCAGCAAGAAGCTGAAAGTCTTGCCATTGAAATGGCTTTTTACTATTTGCTTCTATCTCTTTTTTTCTTGGAGTTATTATTTTTGCAGTGATGGTTTGGTCTGTAAGCAATTCATCCTCATCAAAGGCCATTTTCAACCAGGAGAACAAATCTTTATTTTCCCTGCTAAGTCCAGATCCAGCACTGTCAGCCACAATCAAAGCTGTTTTTACAGCTAATAAAATTTTTTGAAATATTTTATTATTTTTACATCTGCGATTTATCCCATTAAAAATTTTTTCTAACTGTTCTTTATACTCATATTCCGTATTATCTAAATCACAAATTTCAGGCAATGACAGGCTGACTATACAAGGAAAATTTATATATTTACATAAAGAATTTATAATTTCTAAAATTTGTTTAATATAGATACGAAAGACTATAAATCTCTGCCCTTTTTGTCCATTGAGTAAATTTTTGTTACCTGGCTCCAGCTTTAAATGATGGCAGGCTACAGCACTAATTATAAGGTCAAAATCCGCATCTGTTATGTTTTCAATCCAGCCCTTTATTTTCGGACATAATAAAAACATTGCACTTAATTGTTCATGGCGTATTTTCTGTTCACCTTGTCTGCGAATCATTTTTTGAAATCCGCTATTTGCTTTGCCAAGATCATGTAAAATACATGCTATTAAAGTATTTACAAAAAAAACAGGATAATCTTTTATATTAAGACGGAAAAACTTTAACCACCTCTTTGCCAGCCTGGTAGGAGCACTGGCAGTTCCAAAAAGGTTTATAAAAACATCCACCACTGCCTTTGTATGTCCTAAAAGTGTGGCCTGTCCAGGTGGATTGTCAGGATCAGGGCAGGCTTTAGCCAGCATATATTTAAATTCCATCCTTTGGCCTCCAGGGTTCAAAAAAACCACATCCCATTTTACGTCTTCCTCCAAGCCCGTGTTCCTGCAAGACAATGGACTCTTCAGCAGTTAATTCGGAAACAAGCAAAGAATATCCCACCACCTGTTTCCCATGTACCTTAAAAGTACGTCTTTTACCCAAGGTAAATTTTCCTTTTATCTTAAGCTGGTGCAATTGCCTGGTGATTTCCTGCTTAAATCGTTCCTCATTATGGCCATTTTTTGTTGTCACCAGATGGGCATAAAGCACAGTTGCAGGGATGAGATGGTGAGTCGTAGGAACACCAACAATTACTTTATGTCCTGAAATATCCAGATTTTTTCCTGACAATGATAAATATTCTGGGATAAGTAACCCTGGCATTCTGAATATTAATTCCGCTACAGGTTTAATGGAAAGAAGACCATTGCCCACATATCGACCTCTAATAAGCCTTAAGCCAACACGTGATTCTGAATGAAAATGAGGCAAGATTTTACTTATACTACTAAATAAAGCAAAACCATGATCAACTGGCAAGGTGTCTCCTTTCACTTTGTAACAAAGATTAATTATGTGTTCTTGATTCATTCTTCATCTCCCTATTTTTTGATGCCTCTGCAAAAACATACAGCAACAAAATTTTGGCTAGATATACCCTTATAAAAATTAATGTTTATATATCTTCTCTACTCAAAGCCTGCTAAGATAGAAAAAAACTCTATATATTTAATAAAATACAGTTAGTTTAATATATAAACAAAATAAATGTCAATAAACTTTAAAATTAAAACAAATACCAGTAGTGGCAATTTCTTCAGGCACTTTTTCTTTTGCTTGTTCTTCTAAAATCATATCCAGAAGACCTGAGTTTGTTGCCTGGAACACAAATCGCTTAAATCCTGGGATAAAAATTTCAAATTGCATAACACGCCTCCTAGATTTTTACCTTCTTATCTTCCTGATTTTTTTGACGCGTAAGCCTTGAGTACTATTATTCTATTTCTTGACGCTGATAAATTTTCCCTGTTATCTAACACTTAGCCCTTATCATATAATGATTACCCTCTGTTTTTTGGGAAAAATAAAAAAGAAAAAATAAGAAGAAATTGTAGGTAAAGTCCAATGAGTAAACTGGAAAGGATTTATTATTTTCACAAGCAGATAAAAGCGGGGCTTTTTCCAAATGCTACAGACCTGGCAGCTAAGTTTGAAGTCTCAAAAATTACTGCCCGCCGGGACATTGAATATTTGCGCGATAGACTACTCGCTCCTTTAGATTTCAATCGTAATCAAAATGGTTATTTTTATAAAGAAGAGTTTTCTTTGCCCTTTGAAAATAGCCCTCAGATTATTTTTTTCCTGGCTATGGTACATAGGCTTGCAGAAGAATCAGGACTATCAGGTCTAAAAGAAATTGAAATCTTAAAACAAGAACTGGCAAAACTCTTATCTACTGATTATAAGAAGATTCTTGATTGCCTCTGGTGTGAAAGAATAGAAGTACAAAATGTAGAGCCGGAAATTCTGAAAACCATTATTGAGGCTTTTCACCTCCAGCGACAGTTACAAATTGATTACAACAAGCCAGACGGACAATCATCTACCCGCACTATTGATCCTATACGCCTTATTAATTATCAAAGCAGCTGGTATATACTTGCTTACTGCCATTTAAGGCAAGAACTCCGCACATTCCTTGTAGCGCGTATTCAAAAAGCAAAGTTGCTGGGCAGTAGAAGCAAATCAGCAAAAGAACTGGGCGTTGATCCTGAAAAAATTCTAGATTCACCTTTTGGAATTTTTAAGGGAGAACAGATCGCACAGGTGAAAATTTTGTTTAAAGGCAAGGCAGCAAATATAATCAAAAAACAAAAATGGCATAGAGATCAAATTCTTGAAACAACTGAAAATGGCGTAATTTTAACTCTTCCTGTTGCTGATTTTACAGAGATAAAAATGAAGGTTCTACAATTTGGGGCAAATGCCAAAGTTCTTGAACCAGTTTCATTAAAACAAGACCTGGCAGAGGAGATCGCAAAAATGTATGAGGAAAATAAAAGATAAAATTTTATTTACCCACTATATCAGGAAAAATTCCACCTGATACTGCTAGCTATCCATAAGGTAGTTATCCAATTTTTACTAAGGAAACTCTAAATTCTAGAGTCTATTTGCTTGAAAAATAAATACCCCAATAAAAAAAGTAAACCAACCCAAAGAACAGCTGGCCTTTGGCTCTTAAAGATATAAGAAACCAGCCCAAATCCTAAGGGGCCTAAAATGGCAGAAGATTTACCCACCAAACCATAAAAACCAAAATAACTTCCCTCCTGCCCTGAGGGAATGAGAGCACTAAAAAAAGCCCTTGAGCCTGCCTGGATACTTCCTAAACCCAGACCAGCCAAAGTAGCCACAACCCAAAAAAGTGTTTTGGCATAAGTAAAAAAAGTAAGTAAGGAAATACAAAACCAAAATAAAATCAAAAAACTTATTATTTTTTTTAAATTAAACTTATCAAAGGGTTTGGCCAAAATAAAACAGCCTAATAAAGAAGTAAATTGCACCAGCAAATAAAGATATACCAGTTCTTTAAAATTAAATCCTAAGGTCTTATAGGCAAAAAGACTGGAAAAAATAATAACTGTATTTACTCCATCTAAATAAAAAAAATAAGATAAAAAGAAAAATCTTAAATTTTTATTTTTAAAAACTTCTTTTAAGGTAAAAAAAGTCTTTTTATAGGCTTTTTTTAATAAATTAACCTCAAATTTACCCTTTATATCAGCTGGAAAAGAAAATAAAAGTGGTAAAGAAAATAATATCCAAAATAAACTTACTGTTAGCCAGATAAAAGAAAACTGTTTTTGGTTTAAAAAATATAAAGCTATAATTAAACTGAAAATAGAACCAAGATATCCCAGTCCAAAACCCCAGGCAGATACTCTTCCCCAATAAGAAACTGGAATTACTTCTGGTAAATAGGCATTATAGATGACCAGACTGGTTTCCAGAGAAAAATTAGCCAAAACTACTAACCAAAAGCCCAAATAAATATCCAGAGGCTTTAGAAAAGCAAAACCACTTACACTCAAACTGCCCAGGAAAACAAGTGCAAAAATAGTTTTCTTTTTATATCCAGTTATATCCCTACTACTTCCCAAAAAAGGAGACATCAGGGCAGCCAAAAACATACTAAGGGAAATAGCCCTTCCCCAGAGCAAATCTCCCAAACTCTTTTCTCCCACAATATAGGTAGAATAGTAAACAGGAAAAATAACTGCCCCAATAACTGCAGAATAGCTGGAATTGGCAAAATCAAAAAGAGCCCAGCTCCAGATTAATTTCCTGGTATTAGAATTTAACAAGGATATTTTACTTACTCTCTTTATTTGGTGTTTGTTCACTTTGAGCTTTCAGGCGTTTTTCTATTAGAAATTTAGGCGGCATTAAAACTTGAATGGGTTGTTTTACACCATAGGTCTTGTCTAAAAAACGAATCTTTTCAGCAATACTTTTACTAACCTCATGGCCTTTTTTTAGTAAGACCATGCCATTTAAACTATACACATCTTCCATTACTACCATATAAGGTATAATTTCATCTACTTTCACTTTTTTAAGCCTGTATTCATCATCTACACTCAATACTTCTAAAAAGGCCTTAAATACTTTCGGGTCATATCTTTCTTTATGTTCTAAAATCTTTTTTAAAGCATTTATTTTATTCTTTTCTCTTAAAAAGTGTAAATCAAAGTCTAAAGCAAAGCGTAAAATTCTAGCACCCAAGGGAATTTGGTTGCCTTTTACTGAATCTATAGGAAAGCCACTTCCATCATAGTTTTTTTGTTGATAGGCAATAATATTGGCTATTTCTTCCATCTTGGGAATTTTGCGCAAAAGGTCAGAAGCAATAAAAGGATGTTGCATATAAAGTTGATATTCCTCTCCTTCCAATCTTTCGCCAGTTTTGACCTTTTGAATTACTTCTGGAGGCAAAATAAGGCAGCCAAGCTGAGAAAGTAAAGCTGCTGTTTCATACTTCCAGATATCCATTTCTCCCAGAATAATAGCAGTATCCCGCACATACCTTTTAATCCTTAAAGCCCTGCCCAGGGCTTCTTCATTGGTGATACTTAATATTTCTACTAAAACATCAATAGTACTTTTTAAGGTTTTTTCCAATAATTCTTTCTCACCTTGTTGCAGTAAATAATATTGTAAAGCATCGAGTAAGGATTTTTCCAGGTCTTTAGGTTGTACAGGCTTAACCAAAAAACGAAACACTTCTCCACTATTTATAGCTGAAATTGCGTCCTGAAGGTCTCCATGCCCAGTTAGCATTATCCTTACGGTTTGAGGAAAAAGTGTTTTTACCCTAGATAAAAATTCCAGACCATCCATCTGAGGCATTTTTAAATCTGAAACTACTACGGCAAAAGGACCTTTTTCATTGAGCATTTTTAGGCCTTGCATTCCACTGGCAGCAGTTTCTACTAAAAATTTTTTTCTTAAGGTTCTTCTAAATCCATCTAATATTTTTACATCATCATCAACAAAAAGAATCTTTTCCATAATGTCTCCCTTATAAATTTTCCAATAAGTTCTGGCTATCCATAAATTCAGCCAAATGGATTAAAAATACTTCTTGTATCTTATCTAAAGCCTGTAAAGGTTTATGATGATAAAAAACCATGGTCACTATGTCTTCAGAAATACCCCAAAGATTTAAAAGATAAGCTCCAATTTCTGCATGAGTAAGGTTAAAAACTTTTTTTTCAGCCTGCTCCAGTTCCTGTCCTTCTGCTATTAGCCTGGCTACTTCCTGATATTGCGAAGGAAAGTTTTGAGCCAAAATCACAATACCACAATCATGTATCAAACCAGCTAAAAAAAGCTCATCTCCCCTTTCTGGTTCCAGGCCTTCCTTTATCCCCAGTTTTTTTAAAGTCTGGGCAATCTTTAGGGAATGACCACTTAAGTATTCTAAAGAAAAGTTGGGAAGAGTGATTTTATTGCCTTCTTCTAAAACACTTATCCCCAGCACCAGGGATTTAATGGTATTTATGCCCAGAAAAACAATAGCTTCTTCTATCCTGGTAATTTTTCTGGCCAGGCTAAAAAAGGCAGAGTTTACCAGTTGTAAGATTTTAGTAGTAAGTCCCATATCCTGAATAATTATTTCAGCTAGTTCTTGCGGAGAAACATTTTTTTTAGCCAGAGCCTGGTTTAACTGTTGATAAATTTTGGGCAAAGTGGGTAAAGTGGTTATTTTCCCCAGGAGTTGTAAAATTCTTTTATCTTCAAAGAGATTTCTTAAACTAAGGCCTCTTTGAATAACCTCTTTTAACTTTTTTGCCTCTACTGGCTTACTTAAAAATTGATGGGCTATCCCTAAGGTTTGCAACAATAAATCTGTTTCCAAATATCCAGAAAGAACTATGCGTAAGGCCTGGGGCTGATATTTATAAGCTGCCTTTAATAACTCCAAACCATCAGCTAGGTCAGGTTTTACTTCTGTAACCACCACCTCAAAGTTGTCCTTTGTGAGCAAAGTTAAAGCCCTGGAAAAATCAGATTCAAAGACCAGGATAAATTCCTTGCGCAAAGGAAAAAGTGTGCGTTTAAGACCTTCTAAAACCCTTTTCTCTTCGTCCACAAAAAGAATTTTTTTACTCATTTTCTCCATCCACTGGCAATTCAATAATAAAAGTAGTCCCTTTTCCTACCTCGCTTTCTACAGCAATAAACCCCTTATGTTTGTTCACAATTATGGAATGGGCCAGGCTAAGCCCCTGGCCTGTACCCTTTCCCACGGCTTTAGTGGTAAAAAAGGGTTCAAAAATCTTTTCCCTTAACTCTTCTGGAATGCCTGTTCCTGTATCCTCAATGTATATTTTCACTTTATTGCCAAAGGACCTGGTAGTAATAATGATTTTACCTTTTTCACCCTTTTTACCTTTTTCTCCTATTTTTTCCTTTATAGCATCAGCTGCATTTACAATCATATTTAGTAGAACCTGATTAATTTCAGAAGGATAACACTTTACTAAAGGTAAATTGGGATCCAGATTTAACTCCAGGTCAGCAACATATTTCCAGCTATTTCTGGTAACCACTTTAGCGTTTTCAATGGCCTTGTTTAAATCAGTATAAACCTTTTCTCTGGTTCCAGGATGAGCAAACTGTTTCATGGACTGCACAATCTCTGTTATTCTTTTTATACCATCCAGGGCCTGCTCTATAGCCAAAGGAAATTCTTGCAAATAAAATTCCACATCTTCTTCTTCAATTTTAGAAAGCAGGGCTTTTAATTTTAGATTAGGTATTGTTTTTAGAGTGGATATAATTTCTGAATATAGAGATTTAAGCTGTGGAAAATTTTCCTGTAAAAAATAAAGATTATCACTTACATATTGAGCCGGAGTATTTATTTCATGCGCTATTCCTGTAGCCAACTGCCCTATAGCTTCTAGTTTTTGGGCCTGGGCCAATTGACCCTGCATAATTTTAAATTCAGTAATATCCTGGGCAATAATTAAAAGCATTTCTTCTTCTGTTGCTTCACTTGTCCGCAAATCTATCATTCTAACATCCAAAAACCCCACTCTTCCATCAGAACGCTTATATCTGAGCTCCTTTTGCTCTACTCCTAAACTTATCTTTAAATCTAAAATTTCTTTAAATTCTATCTTGTGTTTGATTTCTTCAAGCTTTTTGTTCAGGACATCTGCTTTTCTAAGACCCAGAAAAATTTCAGCCATAGGATTCCATTCTACAATTTTATCTTCTAAATCAATGGCAATTAAAATAAAAGGTAAACTATCAAACAAAGTTTGTATTTTTTTATTTGTTTGAACCAGTTTATCTTCTATTAACTTTAAATCAGTTATATCTGTTATTGATTCTAAGACATATTTTTTATTTTCTATTTTAATAACATTTACTTTTTTATATAAATAAATATCTTTACCTTCTTTATTTTTAGTTACCAGATTGTAATTCAATTCTTTAGTATTTCCAGAAGGACAGAGGGAATAATCTCCTGCGCAAAGATATTGAAAACATTCTTTACCAACTATTTGCTCTTTGGATAAAGATAAAATTTCTTCCAATTCTGGATTTATCTCTATAATTTTTCTACTTTCAAAATCAACAATAGCCAGTCCAGTTTGAATATTACTTAGAATTGCTCTATACCATTCTTCCTGGGATTTTAACTTCTGGTTAAAGCGATAAATCAGGCTATTGTTTTGAAAAATGATTAATTTATATTCTTCAGATATAGGTACGACAGTTATTTTAAATATCTTATCTGGATAATTATTAAACACCAATTCATTTAAAAATATCTTATTGCTAATTTTACTTTTTAAAATAGCTTCCAGCTCTTTGCTCTTTAACAAAGAAAATAAGTTTTTGCCTAAAATATCTTCTTTTTTAAATCCAAAAAAAGACCTAAATTTACTATTTCCTCTTTTAATATTAAAATTGTTATCTACAATAATTAATCCATCATTGATATTTTTAAATATAACTTTTAATTCTTGTAATGTATTTTCAAGCTTACTTTTCTCTTCTTTTTCCTGGGCATAAAGTTTAGCCAGGTCTTTAGCATATTTATCCAGCAATTGCTGTTCTAAAATTTTATCAGTAGAAGACATTTTATTCTCCAGCTAATTCATTTAAAAAATCTTCCATGGTTTGAATAAGGCTTAAGGGACTAAAGGGTTTGGGTAAATAAGCATCAGCTCCTACCTTATAACACTTTTCTTTTTCTTGCTCTGGAATAGCTCCACTTAAAATAAGAATTTTGCTTTTTGAAGCTTTACTTTTGATTTCTTTAACCACCTCTAACCCTGAGACAGAATCTGCCAGATTCACATCCACAATCAAAACCTCTGGCTTTTCTCTGGTATATATTTCCAGAGCTTCCTTTCCCTTATCTGTTTCCAAAAAGATAAAGTTATTAAAGGATAAGGTTTCTTTAATCAAATTGCGTATGTGCTCATCATCTTCCACTAAAAGTATTTTAACCATTTACTTCCCCCCTAAGAGTAACAATATATTTTTTTCCAGTTCTTCTAACTTAATGGGTTTTTGTAAAAATAAAGCCTGTAGTTCTTTGGCTTCTTGTTCATCCAGTAAATCAGTATAACCAGTAAGAAAAATAATGGGTAATTGAGGCTTTATCCCTCTAAACTTTAGAGCCAGTTCCTTACCGTTTATCTCTGGCATGCTTAAATCTAAAATAGCCAGATCTATCTGATCATAATTTTTTTCAAAAAAATCAAGAGCTTCCCTGGGATATTGAAATGGATTAACAGTTAAGCCCAGTTCTTGCAGAGAATAAGTGGTTACTTCCAAAACCTCTTTAATATCATCTACCAGCAAAACATTTAATCCTGGCAATTCCTTGGGAAGTTTTTTAAAAGAAGTCTGCTCCTCTGTTTTAATCCCAGTGCCAACTTCTTCAAAAACAGGTAGATAAATTTTAAAAATAGCTCCTCCTTCTTTTTTGTTATTGGCCCAGAAATATCCTCCAATACCTTTCACAATACTGGCTACAATGGCCAAGCCCATGCCTGTTCCCTGTTTTTTGGTAGTAAAAAAAGGCTCAAAAATATGAGGAAGGTATTCTGAAGGTATGCCTGGCCCATTATCTTCCACTACCAAACAGACATAATTTCCAGAAGGCAGATAAAAATCTTCTTCTCTAAGGCCCTGTTCTGCTTTTACATCCACAAGAGAAACTTCTATAATACCTCCTGTTTTTTGAAGGGCCTGATAGGCGTTGGTAACCAGGTTTAACAAAATTTGCTGCAGTTCTGTAGGATTGGTACGCACCAGAGCCTGGCTACTTATACTTTCCCTTAAGTCTATAATGGAAGGAAGAGTATCACGCAGTAATTTCAACTGTTCTTTTATTACCGGACTTACTTCTAAAGGATATCTATCTTCACCCATTTTTTGACGACTAAAGGTAAGAAGTTGTTGAATTAACTTTTTGCTTCTATCTCCTGTGGTTAAAATATTTTCCAGGTATTTTTTTACCCTACTACTATCCTGAAGATGCTTTAACCCCAGTTCAGCAAATCCCAAAATAATAGTTAAAATATTGTTAAAATCATGAGCTATGCCACCCGCAAGTAGTCCCAAAGATTCCATCTTTTGAGCCTGCCCCAACATATTTTGCAAAGCCTTAAATTCAGAAATATCCCTAATCAAAATAAGCAGGTATTCACTTCCTTCCCAAAATACTTTTTTTACAGATAAAAGGCCAGTAAATACTCTACCTTTGTAGCTTCGCATAAGCATTTCATAATTGTTTATTTCCTGATCTTGATTTATTTTTTCCAGAATAAAGTCTCTATCTCTAAAATCATAAAAAACTTTTCTATCTATTCTTTGATTTAAAACTTCTAAATATCCAACTTCAAACAATTCAAGACATCTTTTATTTAAATCCACTACAGTTCTCTTTTCTCTATCCAGAATAACTACAGCTTCGTTTAATTGATTTAATACTTCCTTACGAAAGGAAACATCCTGAACAAAAGCCATTACAGACTTTAACTTTCCCTGTTCTCTTTCTGCTGAAATAGTTAGGTTTACTTCTACTTTTTGATTATTTTTGGTCCTAAAAATCAAAGAATACAGGTTCAAATAATCCCTACTTTCCAAAAGTGGATAAACTTTATCCCCAAACTCTAAAAACTCTTCTTCTGAAAAATAAAGTATCCTGGAAGACTTACCTTCCAGTTCTTCTTTTTTATATCCCAACAACTTGCAAAAATAATCATTTACAAAGCCAATACTTCTTTCAGGCAATTCTACATAAATTACTCCTAAAGGCATTTGAGAAAAGAGTTTTTGAATGTAAATCTCCTGCTTTTTAATTTTAGCATGTAAATTTTCTTCCTTATTTTTAAAATAATAATTTATAACAACTAAAGTAAGTATTTGTATAAAGTTTAAATATAAACTTATTTTCAACTGACTTATCTCTCTATCTACTCCAAGAAGTAAAACTCCTTGATAATTGTCTTCTATTTTTAAAGGAAAAATATATATTTTTTTAATTTCTACATTTAATATATCTTTTAAAAAGTCTATTTATTTAATATATCTTTTAAAAAGTCTATTTCAGGAATTAAATTTGTAAGAGTAAATTCAAGAAAATTATTGTCTTGAAAATATTTTTCTATAGGACATCCATTTTTTTCCAATTTTTCCTTGTTTTCCTTAAACCACAAACCAAGTTTGTGTTCTGTTTCCTTATCCGAACACACATAAAAAAAAGATTTTTCTGCAACTAATATTAGAGATACAAGTTTGTATTCTGGCCTTTTCCCTATTTCCTGGCACAACTTCGCACAGGCTTTATCCAGACTATTTTCCTGAAAAATAATTTTATGGGCTTTAAGAAAAAAAGTTAGATTTTCGTTTAATTCCTTAAAATCAACAATCTGCATTTAAACTGCTCCTCAATTTCAAAGTTTTCGCACTATTCTGGCCGTTTTTTGGGAAAAAAGTCAAGGATTTTGCTTTATTTTAAGAAGGTTAGAAGGAAAAACTTGCTTTTTGTTTTTACTTTCGTTTACTTAAAGGTAAAACTTTTTAAAATTTTAGTTTTTTAGAATCCAAAGAATTAATCTGGCCGATAACAGAAAAAAAACAGCCACTGACGAAAAAACTTTTAATAAGACTAAAAAAAACTTTTAAAGGAGGCTTTTATGTATGTTGGCTTAAAAATGATTACCCAATTTCCCACCCTTTCTCCTCAGGATTTAGTGGTTGATGCAGACAAGATTATGGAAGAAAATAAACTGTGGATGCTTTTAATTACTGATGAGAAAGGAAAACTTCTGGGATATTTGCGCAAGGAAGATGTGCGTCAGGCCCTTCCTTCTCTAGCTACTTCTTTGAGTAAACATGAAATTAACTACATTCTGGCCAAATTAACTGTAGAAAAGCTGATTCGCAAAGACATTGTAAGTGTACACCCTTCTACAGAAATAGAAGTTGCAGCTCAAATAATGTACGAAAAGGACTTACCAGGATTGGCAGTGGTTAATAGAAAAAATAAACTCATAGGTTATATAAATAGGTCAGTTATGCTAGAAGTGTTAGTAGAAGAAATGGGACTTAGACAGGGAGGAGCCAGAATTACTTTTGAAGTAGAAGATAGGACTGGAGTAATTGCTGAAGTTTCCTCTTTTATTGCAGAGCTTGGCTTTAGTATAATATCTACAGGTACTTTTTTCCATCAAAATAAAAGAATTGTTGTCTTAAGAGTACAAACAGATGACCCAACTCCAATAGTTAAAGAGCTTATTAACCGTAACTACACCATTATAGGACCAGAGGATTTTGCAGATCAATGGGAAAATTAATCTTAGAAGTAGATAAGGTTACTCTTACTTTTAAAGGTATTGCCGCCTTAGTTAGTGTCAGTTTTAACATTCCTGCTGGAAAAATAGTCTCTCTCATTGGCCCCAATGGAGCAGGCAAAACCAGTATGCTTAATTGTATCAGTGGTAGGTACACACCTGATCGGGGAAGTATTCGTTTCCTGGGAGAAAACATTTTGCACTTGCCTCCCTACAAACGAGCCAGGCTGGGTATTGCCAGGACCTTTCAAAACATTGCCCTTTTTAAGGGCTTAAGCGTACTGGATAATCTCATGGTGGGACGACACAGCCATCTCCAGTATGGCTTGTTTTCCTCTTTTTTCTATTTTGGCAAGACCAAAAGAGAAGAAGAAACACATCGCTTGCGCGTGGAAGAAATTATAGATTTTCTCAATCTCTCTCCTTACCGACACAAAATTGTAGGCTCTCTTCCCTATGGCGTGCAAAAGCGAGTGGAATTGGGAAGGGCTTTGGCCCTGGAACCTAAACTATTACTTTTAGATGAACCCATGGCCGGGATGAACCTGGAAGAGACCGAAGACATGGCCAGATATATCCTGGACATCAATGAAGACTGGAAAACAAGTATTTTGTTGGTAGAGCACGACATGGGAGTGGTAATGGATATTTCTGATGAAGTTGTGGTTCTGGACTTTGGGCAGGTATTAGCCACTGGCACGCCTGAAGAAATTCAAAAAAATCCCCAAGTTATTGCTGCTTACCTGGGACAAGAAGATAGTTTATTTTTAGGACGCTAAGTTATGGAAAAGAAAAAACCTTACGCCACCACTCTACCTCATTTGCTCTGGCAAAATAAGGAAAAATGGCCTAAAAAAACAGCCCTGCGGGAAAAATATCTGGGCATCTGGCAAAAGTTTTCCTGGCTAGACTTTTACGAACACACTGCAGCTTTTGCTGGAGGATTAAAAAAAACTGGGCCTGGGCCGAAAAGATATCCTCATTTTAATCGGAGATAACAGGCCAGAATGGCTCTTTGCAGAGCTGGCAATCCAGGCTTTAGGGGGAATTGCTTTAGGTCTTTACCAAGATGCTCCAGCTTCAGAAATAGATTATGTATTTGAACTTACAGAAGCCAAAATAGTTGTGGCTGAAGACCAGGAACAGGTGGATAAAATACTCACCCTAAGAGAAAAGCTTCCCCACCTCAAGTACATCGTCTATCACGACCCCAAAGGTCTCAGTAATTATCGAGTCCCAGGGCTTATGGATTTCAGGGATGTGGAAAAACTGGGCAAAGAGGAAAAGCAGAATTTTCCTCATTGGCTAAAGTCTTTAAACCCTGAAGATACCTGTCTTATTGCTACTACTTCGGGTACCACAGGCAAACCCAAGCTGGCCATGCTTTCGCACCAAAATCTTCTGTCCATGGCCTGGAACCTGGGGTTGGTAGACCCCAAGTATCCCAGTGATGAATTTGTCTCTTTTTTGCCTCTGGCCTGGATGGGTGAACAGATGATGTCTGTGGCCTCTGCCCTTTTATTTGGTTTTTGCGTTAATTTTCCAGAAGAGCCAGATACAGTGCAGGAAAACATTCGGGAAATAGGACCTCATTTAATCTTTTCTCCTCCTAGAGTATGGGAAAATCTGGCAGCCAGAGTCCAGGTCAAGATTATGGAAACCACTCCTGTTAAAAGGTTTCTCTACAACCTTTTTTATCCCCTGGGCTTAAAATATGCGAATAAGGTCTTAAACCAGGAAAAGGTTTCCTGGTGGATTAAATTTCAATACTTTTTAGCCAATGTATTTTTATTTCGAGCTGTAAGAGATAGGTTGGGCTTTTCCAGAATTCGCTCTGCCTCTACTGGAGGAGCTGCCCTAGGACCTGATACTTTTCGTTTTTTTCATGCCCTGGGAGTAAATTTAAAACAAATTTACGGCCAGACTGAAATAGCTGGCATTTCCTGTATTCACCGAGATGGGGAAATAGACTTTGATACCGTGGGCAAACCTATTCCAGAAACTGAAATAAAAATCTCAGAACAAGGAGAAATTCTATCCAAAAGCCCTGCGGTTTTTCAGGGCTACTTTAAAAATCCCCAGGCTACAGAAGAAACCATTGTCCAGGGCTGGCTTAAGTCTGGAGATGCAGGTTATTTTAAAGAGAATGGACAGTTGGTTGTAATTGACCGTTTAAAAGATGTTATGCACTTAAAAGATGGTACCAAGTTTTCTCCTCAATTTCTGGAAAACAAACTCAAATTTTCTCCTTATATCAAAGAGGCAATGGTAGTGGGAGAAAACAGAGATTATATTGTAGCTATTGTCTGTATAGACCAGGATATTGTGGGTAGATGGGCAGAACAAAACCTGCTTACCTATACCACCTATCAAGACCTGGCCAGTAAAGAAGAAGTATATGCCCTTATTCAACAAGAAATAAAAGATATAAATACAACTTTGCCTGAAAAAAACAAAATAAAATATTTTGCTATTTTGTTTAAGGAACTGGATGCAGATGATGGAGAGCTTACCCGTACCAGAAAAATACGCCGTAAATTTGTACAGGAAAGGTATCAAGATTTAATAGAAGCCATGTATGCAGAAGAAAAGGAAGTAAACTTAAAAACAGAAATCATTTATCAAGATGGGCGTAAAAAAATACTAACTGGAAAAATAAAAATTCAAGGGACCAATTAACATGGAATACTATCTTCAACTGATTATAAACGGCTTGGTAGTGGGAAGTATTTATTCCCTGGTGGCTTTGGGCTTTGTAATTATTTACAAGGCCACCAAGGTGGTCAACTTTGCTCAGGGCGAGTTAGTTATGGTAGGGGCCTATGTCTGCTTTGCCCTTACAGTTCAGGCAGGTCTACCCTTTTTAGCCTCCTTTGTCCTGACCCTGCTCTTTTCCCTTATCCTAGGGCTAAGCATTGAGCGTTTGATTCTAAGGCCACTTATTGGCGAACCCATAATTAGTGTAATTATGGTTACCATTGGGCTTTCCTCTGTTTTAAAGGCCCTGGTACAGCTTATCTGGGGCACTCAAATAAAAGTCTATCCTCAGGTTTTACCCCATGAACCCATTTTTCTCTTAGGGCTTCCCATTTCCCCTGTGTACATAGCAGCTTTTATTTTAGCTGTAATTTTGTTTACCATCTTTTCCCTCTTCTTTAAATACTCTTCCATAGGGATTGCCATGCGAGCCACTGCTTTTGACCAGCAGGCAGCCCAGTCCATGGGTATTGGCATCAAAAACATCTTTGCCCTTTCCTGGTGTATTGCCTGTGTGGTTTCCTCTATTGGAGGAGTAATTTTGGGCAATATTAATGGCATAAATTCTCAATTGGGAGCCATGGGGTTAAAGGTATTTCCAGCAGTTATCTTGGGGGGATTAGACAGTTTATTGGGCGCAGCCCTGGGCGGCCTTATCATTGGAGTGCTGGAAAACTTATGTGATGGACTGGCTAAGGAACTTTTCAATCTAGGGGGCTTTAAGGAAGTAGCTGCCTTTATCATTTTGGTATTTATTTTAATGCTTAAACCCTATGGCCTTTTTGGCAGTCACGAGGTGGAAAGGATATGAAGGCAGATAAGTGCGGTCTTTTTTTTGAAAGCTATGGCCAGGAAAATCAAATTTTTCCCAGTCCTGTTCAGAAAACCTGTTTAGGAGCATTTTTACTTTTTCTTTTAATTGTTCCTTTTATTTTAGATAGTTACTACTTATCACTCTTTAACCTCATCTTTATTGCTGTAATTGGAGCAGTATCTCTCAATCTCATTACTGGCATCTGTGGCCAAATCTCTTTAGGCCATGGCGCCTTTATGGGAGTTGGGGCCTATGCCACAGGTTATTTTATGAATCTGGGAATTAACTTCTTTGAGGCTTTATTGCTGGGAGGCCTGGTAGCTTCTTTAGTAGGTATTGTTTTTGGCCTGCCTTCTTTGCGTTTAAAAGGCATTTATCTGGCCATTGCCACTTTGGCTGCCCAGCTGATTTTAGAATATGTATTTTTGCACTGGGACAGCGTAACTGGTGGCTCCAATGGCCTGGCTTTAGATGCTCCAGCTATCTTTAACTTTTACTTTGATAATGATTTAAAAATGTTTTATTTACTTTTCTTTTTTGCCCTTATTTCCACTTTGGCCATAAGTAATCTAATGCGCAGTAAATATGGACGGGCCTTTGTGTCCATAAGAGATTTTTACTTATCTGCAGAAGTAATTGGTATAAATCTATTTCAATACAAACTTTACGCCTTTGGAATAAGTTCTTTTTTTGCAGGTATTGCTGGAGGGCTTGCTGCTGTTTATGCCATGTACATTACTCCAGAACAATTTGGCATTCACCTTTCCATTTCCTACCTGGCAATGATTATAATTGGCGGTATGGGTAAAATAATTGGCAGTGTATTTGGTGCAGTATTTATCACTCTACTGCCTGAATTTCTTTCTATAGTTTCTCAACATTTAAGTGCTTTTTTCCCGGATATAAGCACCTATCTCCTGGGTCTAAAAGAAGGAATTTTTGGTTTAATCTTAATCTTATTTCTTATTTTTGAGCCAGAAGGACTGGCTCACCGCTGGCATTTAATTAAGGCTTATTTTAAATTATATCCCTTTGCTCATTAAAAAGGGATAACTTATTTAAGGGGAGGGTTTTATGCGTAAGATTTGGTTGAGTTTTTTAATGGTTTTACTCTTTGTCTCTTTGGCTACAGCCAAGGAGATAAAAATTGGAGTGCTTTCTGACTTAAGTGGTCCTACCTCAGCAGTAGGCAGACCTTATGCAAAAGGAATTTTGGACTGTGTGAAGTATTTAAACTCTCAAGGGGGCATAGCTGGATACAAGATCAAAGCCATTCAAGTAGATTATGCCTACAACGCCCAGCAAGCCATTAGTGCTTATAAGCGTTTTGTAAACAAAGAAAAGATTGTAGCCCTTCAGGGCTGGGGAACTCAAGATACAGAGGCTTTAACTCGTTTTGTAGCTAAAGACAAAATACCTACCTTTTCTGCTTCTTATTCTGCCCATTTAACAGATCCCAAAAAAGCACCTTATAACTTCTTTATTGCAGCTGATTATTCTACTCAAATTCGAGCAGCCTTAAAGTTCTTCAAAGAAAACTGGAAAGAACCTAGAGCGCCTAGACTGGCCTTTATTTATCCAGATCACCCCTATGGTCTTGCCCCCATTCCTGCTGCTAAAGAATACGCCCAGGAAATAGGTTATGAAATCGTGGGAGAAGAAAATGTAAGTCTTAAGGCCATTGATGCAACTACCCAATTACTTAGTTTAAAAAAGAAAAATCCAGATTATGTCTGGATAGGGGGCACTACTCCTTCTACAGCTGTTATTTTAAAGGACGCTAAAAAATTAAACTTTTCTCCTGTATTCTTTGTAAACATCTGGGGTTCTGATGAAAACATCCTGAAGTTAGCTCCTGGAGCCTGTGAAGGAATTTATTCTTTACAAGCTGCAGCCATTTATGGACAACAGGTGCCAGGGATGAAAATTATTGAATCCCTTACCCAGGGCCAGGTCCAAATGACTCACTATATCAGAGGCTTTGCTTCCATGCTGGTAATGGCCAAGGGAATTGAACTGGCTGCTCAAAAGGGTCAAATAAGTGGTCCTGCTATTAAACAAGCTTTAGAGACTTTACGCAATTATGACCCCTTGGGACTTACTCCACCTATAAGTTATTTTCCTGATGACCATCGCCCCAACATGTCTGTATTTATTTATCAGATAAAAAATGGTAAGTTTAATTTTGTAAAACAAGTTGATCTGGAAAGAAAAAAAGAATGGCTGGGTAAATAGTTTATGGCTTATATCCTTGAATTAGCAAATGTAGAAGTAGTCTATGACAAGATAATTTTGGTGTTAAAGGGACTGTCTTTAAAAGTCAGGGAGGGCCAAATTACAGCCCTCCTTGGCGCCAATGGAGCAGGAAAATCCACCACTCTCAAGGCTATTTCTGGCTTGCTTTTAAGTGAAAATGGTGAGGTCACAGAAGGAAAGATTCTTTATCAAAACACCCCCATTCACAATGAACCTCCGGAAAAAATAGTACGCAAGGGCATTTTTCAGGTAATGGAAGGTAGAAGGGTATTTGAAGAATTGAGTGTGGAAGAAAACCTAAGGTGCGGAGCTTATACCAACCCCAAAAAATTCAAAGAAAACCTGGAAAAGGTCTATCATTATTTCCCCCGCTTAAAAGAAAGAAGAAAGCAATGGGCAGGATACCTTTCTGGGGGAGAACAACAAATGCTAGCCATTGGCAGGGCCCTTATGGCTGAGCCCAAACTTTTGCTTTTAGATGAGCCCTCTTTAGGGCTTGCTCCTCTTTTAGTAGAAGAAATTTTTAATATTATCACCCAAATCAATAGGGAAGAAAAGGCCTCTGTACTTTTAGTAGAGCAAAACGCCAGAGCTGCTCTAACTATTTCATCCTTTGGTTATATTCTGGAAAATGGACGCATTGTAATGGAAGGAGAAGCCCAAGAACTTTTAAATAATCCTGATGTACAGGAATTTTATCTGGGCATGGGACATGCAGGAGAAAAGAAAAGTTATAGAGAAGTAAAGCACTATCGCCGAAGAAAACGCTGGCTGTAAAGGAGTTTTTATGCCAGATGTATACAATCCCTGGGAAATTTTACCAAGAGAAGAATTAAGAAAAAAAAAGTTTCAAAAATTACTTAAAACAGTAAGACTAGCCTTTGAAAAGGTTAAAGAATTTCAAAATAGAGTAAATAAACTGGAAATTTCCACAGAAAAAGACTTTGAACAAATTCCCATTTTACCCAAAAAAAAGCTCATATCCTTACAGGAAAATAATTTTCAGGACTTATTAGCAGTTTCTATCCAAGATTTAGCCCATATTTACAGTTCTCCAGGCCCCCTATTTGACCCTGAAGGAAGGGAGAAGGATTATTGGGGCTGGACAGAGGCTTTTTATGCCATGGGTTTTAGGCCTGGAGATATAGTACAAAACACCTTTAGTTACCACCTGACTCCAGCAGGCTTGATGATGGAAGAGCCTTTAAGGACTTTGGGCTGCGCCATTATTCCAGCAGGACCAGGAAACACAGATCTTCAAATAGAACTGATGACCAAATTAAAGGCTACAGGCTTTGTGGGCATGGCCTCTTACTTAAAAACCATTGGAGAAAGGGCTCAGGCCAAAGGACTGGATCTGCATAAGGATTTTCACTTACGGGTAGCCTTTAGTGCAGCTGAAATTTTGACTCCCTCTTTACGCCAGACAGTGGAAAAAAGTTTTAACCTTACCCTAAGGCAAGGTTATGGCACAGCTGATGTAGGTTGTATTGCTTATGAGTGTGAATGTGGTCAGGGCATGCACCTTTCCACCAGGTGCTGGGTAGAAATCTGCGATCCCCAAAGCGGTGAAGTCCTCCCTCCTGGTATGATAGGAGAAGTGGTGGTCACGCCCTTTTCTTCAACCTATCCCTTGATTCGCTTAGGCACTGGAGATCTGGCCATTTTAGATGACAGTTATTGTGCCTGTGGCCGCACCAGTCCCAGGATAAAGGCCATTGTGGGCAGAGTGGATAACACAGTAAAAGTAAAGGGACAGTTTGTTTATGAACATCAGGTGCAAGAGGTTATAAGTAATTTTCCAGAGATAAAAAACTGGCAATTGGTCATAGAAAATCCCCAGGGTAAAGAAAAACTTACTCTGTATATTCAAGGACAAACCAATACAAAGGCCTTATTTTCCCAATTAAAAGAAAAGATAAAACTTTCTGTTTTTATTGAGGAATGCCCCGTGATTGAAGATAGTAAAAAAATCCTAGATAAGAGAATATGGGAAAAGTAAATTATATCCTGCAAACCAATCTTCAACATTGTTATAATCAAAAAGGAGAAATAATAGATTGCCAAAACACAGGACAGGATGCTGAATTTAAAATTGGATTAAGCCTGGAAAATAGATTTGCAAGTTATAAAGAAGAAGGAGTACTGGACAAGTTAACCAATTTAATATTTCCTCGAAAATTTAATTTTTTTGATTTTCCACAAACCTGGGCAGAAGCCTTCTCTTTAATCAATCAGTTAAATAAAGAAAATTTTTTAGGTAAAAATAACTGGCGCTTACCCAACCGTAGAGAGCTAAGAAGTATTTTTTCTCCAGGCCATAAAAAGCCTGCTTTACCCTCTCCTCATCCTTTTAAAAACACTACCTTAGGCTGGTACTGGACTTCCACAACTGTAGCCAGTGATAACAATTATGCCTGGGCTATTCACTTAGAAGGGAGTAGAATGTTTTACGGAAGAAAGGATCAATACTATCTAGTTTGTCCTGTAGCTGGAGAAAGCAAAAACATTTTATCTACAGGTCAAAAAAAGAGTTTTATTGATTTTGACGATGGATTTTATAAATTTGGGAAAAGTATGGATAAACGTTTTAAGAAAGTAGAAGATGGAATATTGGACACAAACACCAACTTGATTTGGTTAGAAAAGGGTTATCTAGAAGAAAATCTAAGCTGGGAAGAAGCTTTTACTTGTTTAAAAGAGTTTAACTCTGCCTCTAAATATACCTGGAGAATTCCCAACATTAATGAACTGGAAAGCTTGGTCAATTGTGCTTACATGTATCCAGCCCTGGAAAAGGAGCAGGGATTTAAGGACTTGAAAAATCTTTATTTATCTTCTACCACCAGCTACTTTGAACCCACCTATGCCTTTGTGCTTTACTTAGACAAGGGAGCTGTGGGAGTGGGGAGAAAAGAACAGCCCCTTTATTCTTTATTGCCAGTAAGAACTTATGTACAAAACCCGATTTAAAGTAAAAATCTTTGAAGTAGATAAAAATAAAAAACTTTCTTTGTTATCTTTGCTTAACTCTATCCAGCAAGCTGCCTATGAAGATAGCAGTCAAAAATTTTTTTCCAGTCATCTATTATGGGAAAAAGGACTTTCCTGGGTACTTACCAGGCTTTATCTGGAAATATATAATCTTCCCTCTTTAAATGAATTTTATAATATATCTACCTGTTCAGTAAATTTAAATAAATTTTTTGCTAAAAGAGATTTTTTAATAGAAAAGGAAAATAGTATTCTGGCCAAATGCACCACTTTGTGGTCTCTTTTAGATGTAAACAGGAGAAAAATTGCTTCTATACCCAAAGAATGGCTGGAAAAACACGAAAATAAAAAGGACATTCTTACCTTTCCCAAACCTAAACCTGAAAAGCAAAATAGTGGATATACCTGGAAAGAAGAATATATTTCCCGCAAATTGGATTTTGACTTAAATCAGCATGTAAACAATGCCATCCTTATCGCCCTTGCTCTAGAGAGTCTGCCCCAAGAGATGGAAGACTCTTACCTGCACTCCCTGGATGTACTCTTTTTTAAAGAAGTTGCTAAGCCTAAAGAAAAAATTATTTGCAAAGGGAAAAGAGAAAAGGGCTTAATTCAACTTAACTTAGAGGACCAAGCCTCTACCCCTCTTTTGGCTATTAATTTGAACTTAAAGTTCTAGCCTTGCCTGTAAAGGCAATAAAACACCATTAAAAACTTGACTTTTAACCCTAAGTGAGAATAAAGAAAAACTTGACTTTTAACCCTAAGTGAGAATAAAGTCCTTCTACCTATTAAAATTTGAAGTGTACTTTATATAATGGATATTTATATTTTAACTCTCCTCTCTATTCCTTTACTGGCAGCCTTATTAGTATATATTGTTCCCTTTTCTAAAGCAAAATACATTCCTATTTTAGCGCTCATAACAACTTCAATTATCTCCATAAAGATATTTAATCTCAACAAATTTGATTCACAATTTAACTTAAAGTTTAATTACTCTCACCTAATTACTGTTCTTGATTTTATACTTTTACTTTTTTTTATAAAAAAAGGATGGGAAAATAAAGACAAACCAATACTATTTTTTAACATTTCATCATTACTACTCTTACTTTTTTTAGAATTAAAAATTGATAACAGTCCTAACTTTTTAATCAATATAGATAACATCTCTCAAATTATGCTTCTTTTTGTAAATATTATCTCTCTTTTTATCTTTATTCATGCCATTCCTTACATGCAAAAACATAGAGAACACTTTTCCTTAAAAACTACTTCCAATAATAACTTTTTTTGCATTTTGCTTCTTTTTGTAGCTGGCATGAATGGACTTATTATAACCAATCATTTACTTCACTTTTATTTCTTTTTTGAGATAACTACGCTTTGTTCTTATCTTCTTATTGGGCATGACAGGACTCAAGAAGCAGTGGCCAACTCCCTTTTGGCTTTGCGTTTAAATAGTTTGGGAGGGCTTTTTTTCCTAATAGGAAGTACAGGGTTATACTTTATTTTTCCCTCGGTAGATATCCTTAAAATTGTCCAAAAGGCGCCAGTAAACAGCTTGTTTTTACTCTTTTTGGCCTACATCTGCCTGGCCGGTATGGTCAAATCTGCCCAGCTTCCTTTTCAAAAGTGGCTTTTAGGTGCCATGGTAGCTCCTACTCCCACTTCTGCTCTTTTACACTCTTCTACTATGGTAAAAGCTGGTATTTATTTACTTTTAAGGTTTTCTCCCCTCTTTGCTAACACCTTTTTTTCTACCACCCTGGCACTTTGCGGGGGCTTTACTTTTCTAGCCACTGCCCTTTTGGCCATTGGTCAGGATAATGCCAAAAAAGTGCTGGCTTATTCTACCATTAGTAATTTAGGTTTAATTATAGCCTGTATAGGTATCAACACTCCAGCCAGTATCACAGCTGCTTTAATTTTGACCTTTTTCCACGCCTTTAACAAGGCCCTGCTCTTCTTATGCATTGGCACCATTGAACAAAAAATTGCCAGTCGCAACTTAGAAGACATGCGCAATCTCTATACCCTTATGCCCTTAACTGCCATTATTACTGCATTTGGGGCAATTGCCATGATTTTACCACCCTTTGGTATGCTTTTAGGCAAGTGGATGGCTATAGAAAGCTCTGCTCAAAACATCCTGCTGGTACTTATGCTGGCCTTAGGCAGTGCTGTTACTGTGCTTTACTGGGCTAGATGGGCAGGTTTATTTATGGGCTATAAGTTAAGAGAAAAAATAAAGCTGGAATCCCAATCCCTGTTAACCAGAATCCCCCTTCTTATTCTTTTGCTAGCTGTTTTTTTACTTCCAGCTTATTCTCCCTGGTTATACCAGGAAAAAATTTATCCCTTTATCCTAACCTACTCTCATATATGGAAAAATAACCTTTATTTACTGCTGGGAGGAAGCTTCCAAAATAGTTTTGGTTCCTTTCCTCTTTTTCCCTTATTTTCCCTGGCTATTTTAGGATTTTTTATTGCTCATTATTTTCTCCTTAAGGCCAAAAGAAAACCTCTGGAAATTCCCTATTTTTCGGGATTAAGCATTGATAAGTCCTCTTTTGGTTATGTAAATCCTCTGGGACAAAGGGTAATCCCTAAAACCAGCAACTATTACTTATTGCAAGTTATAGAAAACAGTAAACTAGCTCTCTGGATAGATAGATTGTCCTTAATCTTTATTTTACTCTTTTTGGGTGGAGGGCTGCGTTAGTGCCAATGTTTCTTAAACTTTTTCTTTTTCTCTTAAGCCCCTTTGCTATTGGAGTTATTCTGGGGATAGATAGAAAACTGACAGCCTACTTACAATCCAGAATTGGACCGCCTATTTTCCAGCCCTTTTATGATTTATTTAAATTATTAGGCAAAGAAAGTAAAACTTCCAATTACTGGCTTTCCTTTTGTGCCTATGTATATTTATGTGGAGCAATAACCTGTGCCTTTTTATTCTTTTTACAAGCTGATTTACTTTTAATCTTTTTTGTTCAGGCTGTAGGCTCTATCTTTTTAGTTTTAGGGGCCTTTTCTGTATCTTCTCCCTTTAGTCAAATAGGAGGACAAAGAGAGCTTTTTCAAATCATAGCTTATGAACCTTTACTTATTGCAGTAATTGTAGGAATCTATTTAGTTACCGGAAGTTTTGAAATAAGCTCCATCTATAAACTAAATTATCCTCTTTTAGCCAAACTTCCCTTACTCTTTTTAATCCTTACCTTTGCCCTGACTATCAAGTTAAGAAAATCACCCTTTGACATTTCAGCCTCTCATCACGCCCATCAAGAAATTGTACGAGGTGTTTTTACAGAATATTCAGGTAGTTATCTGGCTATAGTAGAACTAGCTCACTGGTTTGAGCTGGTATTTATTTTAGGCCTTATATCTTTATTTTGGGCTAATAGTTTTTTTATGAGCACAATTTTGGTTTTCCTGACCTATTTTCTGGAAATTATTGTAGATAACATTACTAGCCGTTTAACCTGGCGTTTTATGCTAAAAAATGCCTGGTCTGTGGGAATTATTTTGGCTTTAATTAATCTAATCTGGTTATATAAAGGATAAAATGAAATTTATCAAAAGACTTCTCTTAACTGGAATAAAAAAATCACCCTGGTTGCTTCACTTTGACTGTGGTAGTTGCAATGGCTGTGATATAGAAACTCTGGCAGTCCTGACTCCTGTATATGATGCAGAACGCTTTGGCGTAATCAATGTGGGCAATCCCAAGCATGCTGATATCTTTTTAGTAACTGGAACTGTAAATAGAAAAAATCAAGAAATATTAAACAATTTATATTTACAAATACCAGAGCCTAAAGTTATTCTAGCAGTAGGCACCTGTGCCCTTAGTGGAGGAATATTTGCAGAAGCTCCCAATGTAATTGGTGGAGTGGATAAAATTATTCCTGTGGATATTTATATCCCTGGTTGTCCTCCTAAGCCAGAGGCGATTTTAGAAGGAGTCTTAAAAAGCGTAGAACTTTTAGAAGATAAGGTAAAAAATGGAAAAATTTAGTTATAAAATAATCAATTTACAGGACTTACTTACTCAGGTAAAAGAACTAAGAGAAAAAAAATACCGTCTGGTAAGTATAAGCTGCACCCAGGTAGAAGAAAAGTTTGAACTTCTGTACACCTTTGACCTAAATTTAAGCTTGAAACATCTTAAAATTATAGTTGCAAAGGACACTCCTATTCCCTCTCTTACTTGTATTTATGAGGGAGCTTTTTTACTGGAAAACGAAATTCAAGACCAGTTTGGATTAAGTTTTGCTAAATTAAATATAGATTACAAGGGACAGTTATTTTATCCAGAAAAAAATCCTCTTTTTTTAAAAAATAATAAATAGGAAAAATCATGCCCAAGACAATTATACCCTTTGGACCGCAACATCCTGTTTTGCCAGAGCCCTTACACTTTTCTCTAACTGTAGAAGATGAAATTGTTCAAGAAGCTATTCCTGGTTTTGGTTATGTACATCGAGGGTTAGAAAAGCTTTGCGAAATAAAAGACATTCACAAAATGATTCAAGTTGTAGAAAGGGTATGTGGGATTTGTTCTAAAATTCATGCCCTTTGTTATTGTGAAGGAATTGAACAAATGATGGGAGTGGAGGTACCTCCCAGGGCAAAATACTTACGCACCATCTGGTCTGAACTTCATCGCATGCATTCACATTTACTGTGGTTAGGATTATTTGCAGATAGTTTTGGCTTTGAAAGTCTTTTTTATCACTTCTGGCGTATTAGAGAAAAGATTCTGGATATAAATGAAAAAACTGCAGGAAACAGAATTATAGTTTCTGTCAATATTTTGGGTGGAGTTAAAAGAGATTTAAGTACAGAAGACCAAAAGTGGATTTTAGCTGAATTAAAAGAAATAGAAAATAAACTGGAAGAAGTAAAAGATACTCTCTTCAAAGATTACACTATATCCAAAAGAACCAAAGGAAAAGGAATATTATCTGCAGAAGAAGCTCTTTATCTGGGAGCAGTTGGACCGGTGTTAAGGGCCAGTGGCGTAGCGCAAGACTGTAGGCAACTCCAATATGCTGCCTTTTCAGAATTGGACTTTGAACCTGTAATCGCCCAGGAAGGAGATTCCTTTGCCAGAATGCAAGTTCGCTATTTTGAACTGTTTCAATCTATAGATTTAATAAGACAGGCCCTAAGCAAAATACCTGAAGGACCTATAAGTGTAAAAGTAAAAGGATATCCTGAAGGGGAAAATGTATTTAGAGTGGAACAGCCAAGAGGAGAAGTATTTTATTACTTTAAAGCAAATGGCAGTAAATTTTTAGATAGGCTTAGAATTAGAACTCCTACTTTTGCCAATGTACCTGCTCTAGCTAAAATGTTGACAGGTATAGAACTGGCAGATGTCCCTGTTGTAATTTTATCTATTGACCCCTGTATTAGTTGTACGGAGAGATAATAGATGGAGTATAAATTTCCTCCTTTTTTAACTACAGTTTTAACTAACTTGCTAAAAAGGAAAAGTACCAGGCCCTATCCCTATCAAAAAAGAGCTCCCTATCCTGAGGTTAGAGGGATTTTAAAAAATCAAGTAGAAAAGTGTATTTTTTGTGGTTCTTGTTCTTTAAAGTGCCCTGCCAATTGTATTGAAATAAATAAACAAGAAGGTACCTGGCAGTATAAACCTTATCTATGTATTTTATGTGGCAACTGCGAAGCAGCCTGCCCTGTAAAATGTCTTACTCATACAACAGACTTTCCCTTACCCTGTTTAGAAAAAAAAGATATTCTCTTAAAAGGAACTCCTCCTAAAAGAAAACAAGACAAGAAATAATTTTTAAAAATTCCTTGTATCTAAAATTTTTTTTGCTTAAAAAAGAAGGAAATCAAGACTTGACTTTGTCTGGTTTTCTTGGTTTCCCTCGCCTGTCGGCTGTTTTTTTAATGTTTAACCTCTCAAACCTAAAAGAAAGATTAAAGAAAATGGAAAACTTAGATGTAAAAAGTGTTAATGTTATCAAAGGATTAATTATTGATGCCACACGCAAGGCCAACTCGGGCCATCCTGGTGGTGCCATGTCCTCTGCAGATTTTGCCTATGTGTTGTTTAAGGATTTTCTCCAATTTAATCCTGATGACTCCAAGTGGTTTAATCGAGACCGTTTTGTCCTTTCTGCAGGGCATGAATCCATGCTTCTTTATAGCTTACTTACTTTGTGCGGCTTTTTATCTATAGAAGATCTAAAAAACTTTCGCCAATGGGGAAGCAGAACCCCAGGCCATCCAGAACACGACCTCACTCCTGGAGTGGAAGCGACCACCGGCCCCTTAGGGCAAGGTTTTGCTATGGCTGGAGGAATGGCTGTAGCTGAAAGCTTTTTGCGGGCCAAGTTGGGGGAAGAGATTTGCAATCATTATACCTATGTCCTGGCTTCAGACGGTGATATGCAGGAGCCTGTGGTTTTAGGAAGTGCTTCTCTTTTTGGAAAGTGGAAACTGGGAAAACTTATTGTCTATTATGATAGCAATAAAATTCAACTGGCAGGGCCTACTGCCCGTTGTGATAGTACTGATTACAAGCAACTTTTTTCCAGTTTTGGCTGGCAGGTATTGGAAATAGACGGTCACAATCACCAAGAGATAAGAGAGGCTTTAACTCAAGCTAAAGCAGAAACAAGCAGGCCCACTTTAATTATTGGGCACACTACCATGGCCAAGGGATGTGCCACTTTGGAAGGCAGTGAAAAAACTCACGGCTCTCCTCTCTCTGTAGAAGAAATTAAGGCTACCAAAGAAAAATTAGGCCTTCCTTTAGAAGACTTTTACCTGCCTGAAGATGTGATTGAGCATTTTCAGGCTCGTTTTAGTACCTTACGAGAAGAGGCTAAAAAATGGCAAAGTCAGGTTGCCCGGCTTCAGGGAAGCAAAAAGGAATTTTTTGACTTTATTTTTAGCGCTCCAGAAAAAAGGGTTTTTAACTGGCCCAACTTTTCTCCAGAAACTCCCTTAGCTACCCGTAAGGCCTTTGGAGCTTGCCTGGAAAGTCTTATTGATACCCTGCCCAATTTAATGGGAGGCTCTGCTGACCTGGATCCTTCCAACCAGACAGTTAAATTTAGAGAAAGTGTAGGATTATTTGATAACCTGGAAAACCCCCAGGGACGTTATTTGGCCTTTGGAGTGCGAGAATTTCCCATGGGAGCCATTTTAAATGGCTTGACCCTACATGGCGGCCTGGTGGGTTTTGGAGCCACCTTTTTGGTCTTTTCTGATTATGAACGAAATGCCTTGAGAATGGCTGCTCTGCAAAAACTGCCTGTAGTACATATTTTTACCCATGATTCTTTTTATGTGGGAGAAGATGGACCTACCCATCAACCAGTAGAGCACGCCAGTTCCTTAAGGCTTATTCCCAATTCTCTGGTCTTTAGACCTGCTGATGCCAATGAAAGTAAGTATTGTTTAGAAATTGCCCTAAAACAAAAGGATAGACCAAGCTTTCTATTGTTTACCCGCCAAAGCTTGCCTGTTTTAGATGAAAATAATTATCCTCAGCTTCCAGAAGGAGTTTTCAGAGGTGGATATATCTTAAAAGAGGCTGAGACTGGAAAGCCAGAGGTAATTATCATAGCCACTGGTTCTGAAGTTCATCTGGCTCTGGCTGTGGCTAAATCCTTAGATGTTCCCACCAGAGTGGTAAGCATGCCTTGCGTAGAGCTCTTTAAAGAGCAACCTCTGGAATACCAACAACAGGTCCTGCCTTCAGCAGTGGAAAAGCGCTTTGCCTTTGAGGCAGGTAGTCCGGATATCTGGTATCAATTTGTAGGATTAAAGGGAAAAGTTTTAGGAATTGACCATTTTGGAGCTTCAGCTCCAGCTAAGGTTCTGGAAGAAAAATATGGTTTTACCTTAGAAAAGGCTTTGGCTTTTGTAAAAGAAAACCTTTAATTTGAAGGGGAGGTGGCTATGGAGCAGGCCAATCGCAATTTGGCTTTAGACCTGGTGCGAGTTACAGAAGCAGCAGCTATGGCTTCTGGTCGCTGGCTGGGTAAAGGACAAAGAAAGGCTGGGGACAAAGCTGCAGTGGATGCCATGCGCTTTTCCTTTAATAGCCTGGATATAGATGGAACCATTATCATTGGAGAGGGAGAAAAAGACAAAGCTCCCATGCTCTATAATGGCGAAAAGGTGGGCACAGGCAAAGGCCCCAAAGTGGATGTGGCCGTAGACCCGGTAGAAGGGACCAATCTTTTGGCCCTGGGCAGACCCAATGCCCTTTCTGTGGTAGGTCTTGCCCCTCAGGGTAGCATGTATGATCCAGGCCCCAGCTATTATATGCAAAAATTAGTAGTGCCTGAAGAAGCCAAAGAAGTAATTGACCTGGATGCTCCTGTAGCTGACAATTTAAAAAAAATCGCCAGGGCTTTAGGCAAGGATGTAGACGATTTAGTGGTTTTTGTCTTGGACAAACCAAGACATGCGCAACTTATCGAAGAAATTAGAAAGGCAGGAGCCAGGATTCAACTCCATACGGATGGAGATGTGGCTGGCTCTCTTATGGCAGTAGACCCAACTTCTGAAGTGGATGTGATGATGGGTACAGGAGGAACTCCAGAAGGGGTTCTTTCTGCCTGTGCTATCAAGGCCCTGGGTGGAGAAATGCTTTGCCGTCTTGACCCTCAAAAAGAAGAAGAAAAAAAGGCCCTGGCTGAAGGTGGATATGATTTAAAACGCATCTTTACTGTTGATGACCTGATTAAAAGTGATGATGTCTTTTTTGCTGCCACAGGTATTTCTGGAGGGACCTTTTTAAGAGGAGTAAAATATACTGGCAAAGGAGCCATTACCCATTCCTTAGTTATTAGAGGAAAGACTGGCACCATAAGAAGGATAGAAGCTGAACACAATTGGGAAAAATTAATGAAAATAAGTCCCATTAAGTATGACTAGCAAACCTAAAAGGAGTCTTTAACATGAAAAAAACAAGCATTCTGGCTCTAAGCATTTTTCTGTTGGTCTTTTTAGTAAGCGCTCCTGCCTGGGCCCAAAAGAAAAAAGTAAAGGTAGCCTTTGCTTTGCTCTGGACCATTGACGATATGGGCTGGACCACTGCTGCCTACAATGGAATTAAATACCTGCAAGAAAAAATGGGAGATGAAGTAGAAGTCAGTTATACTGAAAAGGTGTTGGCTGCTGATGCAGAAAGGGTATTTCGCAACTATGCTCGCAAAGGTTATGATATTATCTTTGGTACCACTTTTGAACATATGGATCCCATGCTCATGGTGGCCCAAGACTTTCCTGACCAGGTTTTTGAACACTGTTCTGGCTATAAGACTGCAGCCAATATGGGCAACTATTTTGCCAGGATGTATCAGGCAGAATATCTAGCTGGCTATATGGCTGGACTTATGGGCTTTAAAAATGTGGGAACTGTGGCCACCAATCCTATTCCAGAGCCCATTCGGGGCATCAATGCCTTTACCTTAGGCTTGCTTAAAGGATTAAAGGAAGGCGGACACAAGTATAATCCAGAAAAGGTAAACACAGTAGTCTGGCTCAAAGCCTGGAGAGACCCTATCAATGAAACTACCCTGGCTGAAACCCTTATTTCTAGAGGCCATGATTTAATTAGACAGATGGCTGATACTCCTGATAGTAGCCTGGCTGCTTGTAAAAAGGGAGTTCCGGCCATTGGCTATGGAACAGATGCTGCTCAATATGGAGCAAAATGTGTTTTGCTTTCTACTATCTGGAACTGGGGGCCTTATTTCGTAAAAGTTGTAAAGGAAGTTCAGGCAGGTACCTGGAAACCAGAAGCTTACTGGGCTGGGTTTGAAGAAAATATGCTAACTTTAAGTCCTTTTCACCCTTCTGTACCTAAAGAAGTTCAAAACAAGGTTCTAGCCCTGCTGGAAAAATTCAAACAAGGACAAGATGAAGTCTTTGTAGGTCCTATTTATGATCAAAAAGGCAACTTAAAGGTAAAACCAGGAGAAAAACTTACTGATCACGACCTGTTAACCATGCGCTGGCTGGTTAAGGGCGTACAGGGCACCATTCCTGATTAGAGATAAAGGGGGAAATTTTCCCCCTTATTTAAGGGTCTAAAAGATGAGTTATTCTTTAAATAACTTTGAACTGGGAGAAAAATATTCCTTAACTATAAAAGGGTTAGATTATTCCCTAGAACTTCCCTGGGTAGTTTTAGAGGGGTCACCCAGGTTAAAAATTGTATCTTTAAATCTCCTGGGACAAACTAAGGTAAACCAGGACCTGGGAAGACTTCTGGCCCAGCAAATCAAAATAGACTTCCCTGATTTAAAAGACATTGCTCTACTTACTCCTGTGGAAAAATCTCTACAACTTGCTCAGGTAGTGGCCAATGAACTGGGCCTGGAAGTCATAGCCATTGCTTACAATCGTGTAAAACCACATATGGAACCAAAGACCAGGCCTGTTATTCAATTGGGCTCCAGCTCTATTACCAGTGGAGAAAAGTTTTTAGCCCTTTATGAAAGGGATTTAAATTTTTTAAAAAAACACAAGAAAGTTATCATCTTAGATGATGTGGTAAGTACTGGAAGTACCCTTTATGCCTTAAAAGACCTCATTGAAGAGGTAAATAATTTTTTTAAACTATCTCCTCCTCTATCCATAGTGGCTGGGTATTTTGTAGCCAAAGAAGGAGATACTAAATTTAATTTTGACTTTCCTGTCAATTACCTTGCTTCCTTACCTAACCCTCAAGTTTTATAAATATGCAAGAACCTATTTTGCGTTTGTCAAACATTGGTAAATCTTTTGGTGATTTTTGGGCAAATGAAAATATAAATCTGGATATTTTCCCAGGAGAAATCCATGCCCTTTTGGGAGAAAATGGAGCTGGAAAATCCACCCTTATGTCCATAATCTCTGGGAATTATTTACCAGACAAGGGAAAAATTTATCTAAAGGGTAAAGAAGTTTTTTTTAGAAACCCCAAAATTGCCCAGGATTATGGCATTGGCATGGTTCATCAAAAATTTATGCTCATTGACAACCTAAGCGTATGGGAAAATATTGCTTTAGGCACTATTTCTAAATTTACTATACCTAAAGAGGAAATCTTAAATAAAATCCAAAAAATAAGTAAAGAAAGTAAATTAGAGGTAGATTTACATAAAAAAGTAATAAATTTGAGTGAAGGAGAAAAACAAAAGGTTGAAATTTTAAAATTACTCTATAAACAGGCCAAAATATTAATATTTGATGAGCCAACTTCTATTTTAACTCCCCAAGAAATAGATTCCTTTTTTGAGATTCTTTTGTTTTTAAAAAAGAGAAAACATACCATTATTTTTATTACTCATAAATTAGAAGAAGTATTTAAACTTGCTGACAGAATAAGTATATTAAGAAAAGGTCGCCTTATAGCTACTTTTTTACCTCAGGAAATAAGAAGTAAAAAAGAGCTGGCCAGGCTTATGGTGGGAAGAGATATTGTATTTAAGGTTGATAAAGAAGAAATACAACCTCAAGAAACTATTTTAAAACTAGAAAACATAAGTTGTACTAAAGAAAAACAAAAAAAGTTAAAAAACATCAACCTGGAAATTAAAAAAGGAGAAATAGTAGCTATTTTGGGGGTTTCTGGAAATGGACAAGAAAATCTGGCCAGAGTTTTAGGAGGCATAGAAGATTTTGAAGGACGCCTCTATTTTCAAAACCAAACCTATACTGGCCATACCTGGACAAAAAATTTTCCCTCTTCTGTAAGCTACATTCCGGAAGACAGGCACAATTTAGGCAGTGTAAGTGAATTAGACTTAGAACACAATCTTATCCTTACCAGATTATTTCAATTTTCTTCCAAATGGTTTATTTTCTGGGATAAAATAAAAGAAAAGACTAAAATCCTGTTAAGTAATTTCCATGTCAAAGCCCCCAAGGGCAATAAAACTCTGGCCCGTCACCTTTCTGGTGGCAACCTGCAAAAATTTATTCTGGCCAGAGAATTAGACAAAAATCCCCAATTAATTATTGCCGAACAACCCACTCAGGGTTTAGATATCCAGGCCACAGAAGAGGTCTGGCATAGACTTTTAGCTGCCAGAAAAAAGGCAGCTATTCTGTTAATTACAGGGGATATAAAAGAAGCTCTAAGCTTAGCTGACAAAATTGCTATTATTTTCCAGGGAGAAATAAAAAAACTCTTCTCTTCTCAGAACAGGGAAGAAATAAGTAAAATAGGGTTATATCTAACAGGAGCTATATAAAATTGCTGATTTTACGACCCAGAAACATATCTTTAACTAAAAAGATATCAATATTTTTCTTCTTAGTTTTATCTTCCTTTTTAATCTTTGCCTTAATACTCTTTTTTCTAAAAAAAAACCCTCTTTTAATATATAAGACAATCTTTTTTACTCCCTTTTATGACTTTTATTCCTTTTCAGAAGTAATAGTAAAGTCAACCCCTTTAATTTTAACTGGATTTTCTGTACTTATAGCCATAAGAATAGGTCTTTGGAATATAGGAGTAGAAGGACAATTGGTCCTGGGAGCCATATTTAGCAGTATCTTTTCCCTTTATTTTACTAAATATTTTCCGTCTTCTACTCACCTGTTTTTTGCCCTGTTTTTTAGTCTTGTAGGTGGAGCTCTTTGGTCTTTTTTCCCTATAATCTTAAAGCTAAAATGGAAGATAAATGAAATTATCTCCTCTTTACTTTTAAACTATGTAGCCATTATCTTGATGGAGCATCTTTACTTTGGACCTTTAAGAGATCCTATGGGATTTGGATTTCCTGGCACTGCTATTTTCCCCCAAAGTGTGTGGCTGCCACGACTCTGGCATACCAGAATTTCTATAGCCTTGTTTATAGTTTTAGCTTTAATCCTGTTATTTTATTTCTTTTTAAAAAAGACACCCACAGGATATAAAATAAAGGTAATTGGTGAAAATCCTAAAGCTGCCCAATATGCCCATTTCAAACAAAAAAAACTCCTGCTCGCAATGTTTCTTTTAAGCGGAGCTATGGCTGGCCTGGCAGGAGGAGAAGAGGTCCTGGGAATACACCGAAGATTACAACAGGGTTTAGCCATAGGCTATGGCTATGACGGGATTATTGCAGCTTTTTTAGCGCAAAAAAATCCCCTCTTACTTCCCTTAGTAAGTATATTTTTAAGTATTTTAAAGGTAGGAGCAGAAGAAGTACAGAGTGTATTTCACCTTTCAGCTTCCTTTACCCAGGTTTTAGAAGGATTTATTCTTCTGGCTTTTCTAATGGCTAAAACTTTTAGTGAATTTAAATTAACCAGAGTTAAAACTGTAAAAAATTAAGATGGAAGATTTTTTATTTATTTTAGGTATTACTTTACAATCCAGTGTAGCAGTATTGCTGGCCTCTCTGGGCGAAATTATTACAGAAAAAAGTGGGATTTTAAATTTGGGCTTAGAAGGAATAATGTTATTTTCTGCTTTTATAGGATTTATTTGTACCTGGTACACCCAGTCTTTAATTCTAGGTTTTATGGGAGCAATGCTTGCAGGTGGCTTACTTGCCTGTATACATGCTTTTTTCTGTATTCATCTGGGAAGTGATCAAATCTTAAGTGGACTGGCTCTTACTATTTTAGGAACAGGACTGGCTAATTTTTTAGGAAGAAGTTTTATTGGCCTCCAAACCCTATCCCTGGCTTCCTTTAGTCTAAAAAGCTACTACCTTAATATTTTGCTCAGGCAATTAAATGTATTGGTAATTCTAGCTTTTATTTTAACTTATCTAATTCACTTTATTTTAAAAAAGACTACCCTTGGACTAAATCTAAGCAGTGTGGGAGAAAACCCTCAGGTAGCTTCCAGTGTAGGCTTAAATGTCTATAAATATCGCTATCTAGCCACTATTCTGGGAGGAATGTTAACAGGCCTGGGTGGGGCCTATCTATCTCTTGCTTATACCCCGGGCTGGAAAGAAAACATGACCGGAGGACAAGGCTGGATTGCCATTGCTATGGTGATTTTCTCCTGTTTAAAGCCAATAAGAGCACTTGTAGGGGCATTTTTATTCGGCGCTTTTATGGCCCTACAATTTTATTTTCAGGCCATTGGTAAAGAACTCATTCCTGCCTATATTTTAAAAATGCTCCCCTTTTTACTTCCCCTGGTTATTTTAATCTTAATAAACAGAAAAAATAGCAAATATTCCTTTCCTCAAGGTTTAGGAAAACCTTTTTTACGAACCTAAATTAAGCTTTTTTTACCCAATCCAGCATCTCTTCTAACCTGGATATAGACCTGATAATCTCTTTTGGGGCAAAATTTACATTTTGCAAATTTAAAAGAACATAGCTAGTAAATATTCTAAAAAAGGGAACACTCTTTTTCCAATATTCTTCATCAATATCTTTTTTTAATATTTTTAAAAATTTTGCAATTTCTTGAATCCATACTTTTCGCAAACTACTCCTTAAAGTAAAAATATGATTTAAACACCTTTTAGCTCTATCTTCTGGCCACAAACCAAACAAGTATCCAAAATAAAAAAACCAAAAACTCCTAAATTCTTCCTTAAAAGATAAATAAGGCAAATTATGCTCAAGATAAAAAAGCCCTCTTCTTCTACTTACTATACCTATATGCTTATTTAAAAGTGGATAATGCTCTAAAAAAGAAAGTATATCCCTGGGTTCAACCTTTTGATTACAGGATAAGTTTTTATTGCATTCCCAACAGGGATAACAACTAATTAAAGGTCTTAGAACAAAATTTCCAGGCAAATAAGGACCTGTATCCCAGGCACTAACATTGCCTAAAGATAAATTTAAAACCCTCTGTCCCATAAAAACAGCAATATGCATAGGTCCTGTATCAGGAGTGATTAGCAAATCAAAATAACTGAGACTTTTACTAAATTCTTTTAAGGCAAACCTGGCTGTAAGATTGGCCTGCCTGGGTAGTAAACACTCCTGCTCAATTTGTTGAGCCAGAGCCTTTTCCTTTTCTCCCCCCAGTAAAAAAGGAGTATAGCCCTTAAACAGTAATTTTTGGGTCAATTCTATCCAAAAACTTGCTCCTGGAGTCTTATCCTTACTACTTGCCCCTAAAAAAAGTCCTATTTTTTTAGGAGAAGTGGCAGGTAATTTTTTCCATTTTGTATTTTTTAGAAGGGAGTAAGGAATAACATCTAAACTATTTAATTCAGCCCAATGAAAACTATTGTGCCTATTGTTATGAACCAAACTGTTTTTATAGAGTTGCCACTTACCCAAGACATAAAATTCATTATTCTTGGTAGCAATTAAACCTATTTTTTTTTCTGCTTGTAAATCCCTCGTTAAAAAAGCACTTTCCTTTCTATGGCTTAAGTTTATAATTAAAGAAAATTTTTGTTTAGTTAAAAAGGATAAATTTTCCCAGGAAAAAAAGCTTACGCCTAAAAACACATCCTTTAAATCCTGCCAAAAAGCTTTTTCTCCTAAAATAAAAATGGGATTATGGGGATAAACTTGCTTTAACCATAAAAACAAGGGATAAGTTAAAACTATATCCCCTATTCTATGTAATTGGACAATAAGAATTGGCTTCATTTAATTAAAAAGTTTAGACATTGTAGAATACAAAGTTTTTAATCTATTTTCATAAGTGTGTTCAGAAATAATTCTCTTTCTAGCTTTTTCTATAATTTTATTTCGTTCACTATCTTTATTTAAATAAAATTTTACTAGTTCTTTTATTTCTGACTTATCTTTATAATAAATTACTTCCTTTCCAGCTTCAAATAAGTGTTCTATTTGATACCTATAATCTGTAAGTAAAAAGTTTCCACTAGCGGGCACATCAAAAACCCTTTGATTAACAGCTCCCTTCATTTGAGCACTGGTAGCGTTAAAATTAATCTTACTCTGCCCATAAAAATAAGGAAGCTCTGTATAATAATTTAGTTCTTGATGATAGCTCCATAAGTCATTTGCTTTTAATAACTTAAACCAGCCTCTATCTCCTACAATTACAGGTCTAAAACTTAAAATCTCTTTAATATTTTCCAAACGATATTCCAGGGTAGATTGCCAGGTTATTAAGGTTTCCAGATCCAATTTGCTTTCAATACTAGGTAAATCAAGCCATAATTGATATAAATTTGGATAATGGTCTCTTAAAAAGTCACTCACGACCAAGTAATCACTATCTTTAAATTCAAAAGCTACCTGCTTATAATGCTGAAGAATAGTTTCAAATGATAGCAACTTTTCTTCTCTGGCTTTTACCTTGTAATACATGGAATTGCCAACAAAAGAGATGGGGATAGATAGTCTATTCACTATCTTTAAATTATTTTTAGGATTAAAACGAGTTGTATCTGTAGCCAAAGGCAGATAATAAACTCTAGAAAATCCTCTTTCCTTAAGAAGAGAAATATTGTCTATATCCCAGGTAAAAATAACACTATAATTGCTTTTTACTTTGTGATACATGTAAAGAATTAGATGAGGATTATCTACAAACCAGGAGGCTAAAGGTAATTCCAGCTTTTCCAAAAGATCCATTAAAATGCCTTCTTTATCCACTCCTAAATGATTTATAGTTAAAATAAAATCTGGCTTAAACTCTAAGATTGCTTTTAACAAGAGCTTAATAAACTCTTCGGAACCTATTTCTTGATTTTCTAGATGCAAAAGATAGTATTGATAATCTAATTTTTTACAAGCAGTAATTATTTCTCCAATTAAAAAATACTTACTGGTTATTAATAAAATTTTTGGTTCAGCAGTAAATTTTCTATATTTTGCTTTTTCCCAAAAATTAAATTTATAATTGGCATTTAATATTTTGAAAATAGGCTGATAAAAACTGGAATACTTTTTCCAGAAATAAGGTATAGTTATGGGTAAAAAGGGCTTGCCCTGTAAATGTTCCTTTTGCCAGAAAGTTAATTTTTTAATGATGTTTTGTTCCCTTTCATCCTGAATAACATGTCTGTTTTTAAGGTTAATATTTTCTTTAAGATTACCGGGCAAAATAAATAAAAAATCATTTGCTAGAGATGATAATTTTTCTTCAATTATTTTAGAATAGCCCAGAATAATGGGGATATGATTGGGATTTGCTTTTACTTTAGCTAAAAGATTATTTAAGAATTTATCAGGATAATTTCCTAGAAAATCATTATTTTCTTCAGGCATAATTCCAGTTATTACCAGCCTTCAACTTGCGGACGATGAAAATAAAACTCTACTCTTCTATTTAAAGCTCTATTGCTAGGAGAAGTATTGGGGACCAGGGGTCTGGTATCTGCATAACCTACAGCTTTAAGCCTGGAAGGATTTATTCCTCCCTTTTCCACAATATAACGCAAAGCTGCTGCAGCTCTGGCTGCTGAAAGTTCCCAGTTGGAAGGGAAGTTAGCTCCAGCAGGGGTATCATCTGTATGTCCTCTAACAATAACATCAAAGTTATTTTCCTTTAACAGCTTAATAACTTCATTTAAAACAGGATAGGCTTCTGGCTTCAAGACTGCAGAGCCTGGTTTAAACATAACTCCACTGCTTACCCTAATAAGTACTCCATTATCATCAGAAGTGACATCAACATTTTTTTTAAGCAATTCATTTTCTTCTAACACTGCTTTTAATTTTAAAACCATTCCCAGAAGCATACGCGTATCTTGGTCTATTTTAATATCCTTACGTTCAAATTGCGAAGGAGAAAAGGCAATATAATCAGCCTGTTTTCTTTGGACCTGAACCCCAAAGGCATCCTTAATAGAACCCATCATATCTCTAAATTTTTGCACATCTTGATTGGAAAAAGAGAGTAAAAGCACAAAAAAAGTAAGCAACAAAGACATCAAGTCTGCAAAGGTAGCTAACCAACCAGGTAAGCCTTCTTCACATCTGCATTCTTCTTGCTTGGCCATCTCCCTTATCCTTCAGAACCTTCTCTTAAGGCTGGAGCCAGGAAAGCTTCCAGTTTATCCTGCGTAATTCTTGGGTTTTCTCCATTTAAAATGGAGATAATCCCCTCCACAGCAATTTCCATAAACAAGACTTCTTCTACACTCTTTTGTTCCAATTTTTTGGCTATAGGTAAAAAGACTACATTGGCCAACACAGCGCCATAAAAGGTAGTCAACAAAGCTACGGCCATAGCAGGACCAATGGAAGAAGGATCGTCTAAAGTCTGTAACATTTGCACCAAACCAATCAAGGTTCCAATCATACCAAAGGCAGGAGCCATGGTGCCCATGGATTTAAAAATCTCTTGCCCAATCAAATGTCTTTGCTTCATAAAAGCTATTTCTGTTTCTAATACTGAACGCACCAAATTCTCTGCAGTGCCATCCGCCACTAAAAGTATTCCTTTTTTCAGAAAAGGATCATCCACATTAGCTTTTTCTAAAGCCACCAAGCTTTCTTTTCTGGCCAAATTGGCCAGATCCACTATGTTTTTAATCAAGGCCTTAGGGTCTGGTGGAGCACCAAAAAAGGCCTTGAGCATAACTTTTACTGCTCCTAAAACCCTGCCCATGGGAAACATTACAAAGGTAACAGCTAAAGTTCCACCAACTACTATCAAAATAGAAGGAATATCAATAAAAGCTCCAAAATTACCACCCAGGATAATAGAGCCGACAATCAACCCAAAAGCCAGGACTATACCAATAATAGTACCTATATCCATACCTTAGAACCTCGCTAAACTCATTTAACTATAGCAGGAGATTTAAGTTTAATTTCTTCCTTTTCCAATTCAAAACGCTTATTCTCCAAATCTTCATCTACCTTATAATAAAAAGGACCGATACTCACTTCCACTCCAGAACGTATTCTGCCTGGAACTACCAGTTTAGCTTGCGCATTAAAGTTGTGATTTATTTTTTCACTATTTTTATCCATAATTTTTTTCATTTTAGCTAATTTTATTTCTAAAGATTGTAACTTATCTTGATATTCTTCCTTATAAATATCATTTTTATTTATTTTCAATTTTAAATTTTCTATCTCTTTGATTAAATCCTTAATTTTTGTTTCTAATTCCATATACTTTTTTATAAAAGAAGCTTTATATCCAAGGATAATTTCTGTTTTTACTCCCATTCCACCGCCCAATTGGTTTTGAGCAAAAAACAATTTAGTAGAAACTCCTAGTCCTCCTTGCATTCTATCTTTTACAATGATATATTCATCAGCAAACAATTTACTGTGAATAGAAGAACCATCTATAATTAATTTTTTACCAGAAAATAAAAATGATTTTTCACAAAAAGAAGTTTTTAAATTTTCTTGAGCTATAATTTCGGCTTCTCCTCCTCCCTTTACTCCACCTTCAATTAAAATAGACCCTCCAGCGTAAACCTTTGCTGCTTCTACATTGCCTTTTATTCTAACATTATGCCCTTTTACTTCAAAACCGCTACGCACTGTACCATGCACAATCAAATCACCTACAAAATAAACATTTCCTGTATGAAAATCGACATCTCTTCTTACATTTAAAACAGTTTTAACAGCTATTTTTCCTTCAAAATAAAACACATAGCCATTGGCAGTGGCAATGATTTGATTTTTATTTTGAGGATTAATAGCCACATTAGGCCCTAAAGGCCAGTGTTTTTTTTCACTCACAAAGCGACTGTCCAGATTATCAACTTCTGTTAAATCTACCTCTTTCCATTCTGCCAATATCTGTCCGGCGATAACATTTTGTACATAATCTAAATTGTAATGATCTACTCGTCCATCTTTTTGGAGTTTTGGTTTTAAATTTTGATAATCAAAATCTGGATCAAAATAATGATGTAAATAATATGGCATAGTATATATTATATTTCTTATAAGTCTAAAATTAAATCGTCTATATCTTCTACTACATCAAAAAAATGATATATATTAACCAATTTTAAAGTCTTAACAACTTGTTTAGAGGGGTTTACTAAAACAAATTTTCTTCCCATTTGTTTTATTCTATTACTTAAAGCAACTAAAAAACCTATTCCGCTACTATCCATAAACTCTATTTCTGCTAAATCAACAGCAAATATTTTCCACTCTTCAGAAAGAGAGTTTTCTAACTTGGGTTTTATATCTTCAACATTTTCTAAAACCAGTTCTCCGGATAGTTTAACTAAATAAATATCATCCTTTTTTTCCACTAAAATTTCTTCCATAAATTTTCCTCCAATTTTTTGACCATTATCACTTCATTTCTATCCCCAACCCTTTTATAAATAAAATCGTTCATTATTTTGCGAATAATATATATTCCTCGACCTGAAGTAGAACTATCGTGAGGCAAGCTCTTAGAAGGTTTAAATTCTATTCCCCAATCTATCACCTTAAAAATAAGTCTATCCTGGAAAATTATTTCTAGAATAAATTTTATCTTTTTATTTCTCTCTTCTTGAGGATAGGCATGAGTGAGAACATTGGTGCAAGCCTCAGTTAAAGCTAATTCCAGGTCATAAATAACATCCTCTTTAATTATTTTTTTTAGAATTGCGACTATGGATACAACTAACAATCTTACACTCTTAGGAGTAACTATAGTTTCAAATATAAACCTCATAACTTACTCTTTTTTATTATACACCAATAAGGCTGTTAAATCATCTCTATACATGGGAGAAAAGTCACCCAGCTTATCTAAACCAAAAATTATCTCCTCCAAATATATTTTTTCTCCTTTAAAATGTTTGGTTACAAAATCTAAAAACCTCTCCAGACCAAGCTGCTCTCCATCTTCAAAATCCCATTCATAAAAACCATCAGTATAAAGAAAAATAGCAAAATCATTTTTATAACTAACTGTAATATGTTGAGGATCAATAGGAAAAAAACCTAAAACAGGATAATCAGGCTTAAGATAATTAATTTCTTTATCAATCCTTATCACTGCTGGACAATGCCCGGCATTAATATAAGAAAAAGTTTTATCCTTTAAATTAAGTTCTCCAATAAAAAAAGTCACAAAGTCAGATTCATCTCCTACAATTTCAATTAAACTTTTATTTATTAAATCCACAAGTCTTGATAAAGCATACTGTTCATTCTTCTCCAGACGAAAAATAGTCCTTACAATAGCCATAATAAAGGCCGCCCTAGCCCCATGCCCAGAAACATCGGCCACACAAAACCGTAATATATCCTCAGATACTTTTATATAATCATAATAGTCTCCGCTAGCTTGGCCAGAAGGTCGATAGTAAGACTGCAGACCTATCTTAGGAAAATGAAAACTTTCTTTGGGTAAAAGCTTACTTTGTAAAGAAGAAACCAGATCCATTTCTCTATTAATACGTTTATAAGCTCTTCTTAAGTTTTCCAAAAGTACTATCTGCCTCTTAGCAACCTGTATTCTGGCTTTTAACTCATCTTTAGTAAAAGGCTTTGAAAGTATATCATTGGCTCCTACACTTAAAACTTTTACCTTTAGTTTATCATTATCATCAGCAACAAAAGTAATAATATAAGTATCTTGGTCATTAACGCTATTACGTAAATAATCAACCACACTTATTCCATTCATTTTAGGTAAATTTATATCTAAAAGAATTAAATCCGGTTTTAACTCGTAATATTTTTCAATTACTTGCTCTCCATCATATACAAAATGGACCTCAAAATCCTTATTTAAAAAAGAAGCAAGCACCTTTAGGTTAGCTTTGGAAGTATCAGCCATTAATACTTTATATTTACTCATTTTTTATCCTATCCCCAATTCTTTACTATCTAACCATATAGTTACCGGGCCATGATTAATCAAGCTTATATCCATCTCTGCTCCAAAAATTCCAGTTTTTACCTCAGGATATTCGGATTTAAAATACTGGGTTAAACGTGCAAAGAGTTCCTTGGCCTGCTCTCCTCCTAAGGCTTTAGAAAAGCTAGGACGCCTACCTTTCCTGCAATCAGCATATAAAGTAAACTGTGAAACCAGTAATATTTCGCCCCCTATTTCCTGCACATTAAGATTTAGCTTATTTTGCTTATCTGAAAATATACGTAAATATAAAGTTTTTTCAATCATTTTTTTGAATTGACTTTCTGTCCAGGAAAAGTCTTTCTCTTCCAATCCCACAAATATAAGTAATCCCTTACCTATTTTGGCAACTGTTTGTTCTTGAATAGTTACTTCAGCTTTTTTTACCCTTTGAATTAAAAAACGCACCTATACCTCCTCATAAAAGGCCTGGGAATTATCACTTTCTGAGACCATTACATAGGATAAGCTTATGTTTTGAGGCAAAGTTTCCTTTAGTTTAAAAAAGATAAACTTAGCAATATTTTCAGAAGAAGGATTATTTACTCTAAAAAAATCTAATTCATTTAAAAACTTATGATCTAAATCCATTAATATATTTTTTAATTTTCTTTTTAACACTTTAAAATCTATAAGTATCTCTGTATCCTTTTCTAAACTATACCCATAAACTTCTATCTCAACTCCAAAATTATGGCCATGGACATTTTCACAACTACCTTCATAGTTTCTTAAACTATGAGCAGCACTAAATTTATCCTTAATTCTAAGCCTATATCTTTTATCCATAAATAACTCCTTAATTAATTATAGACTTTACTTCTTTCCAAAAATTTTCATTTGGATTTATCTTCCATTTTGGACTCAAACACATCAAGCAACTAAAATCATCATTTATAATATTTACTTTCACCTCTACCTTTCCAGGATACTTATTAAAAATAGCTTTCAATTTATCTACAAGAGATAAATCTTCTATATATCTTATTTCTAAAACCACAGGGTCAGAACTATCGCCTATTTTCTCTCTTAGCAATTCTATTGTATTTACTATTATTTTTAGCTCTCTATTTTCCCTTTCTTCTTCACTAGTTTCTGAGTCATTCCTGCCTTCATAACTACTAACCCTACCTTCTACATATAAAGGTTCCTCTTCATCTAAGAATCTAGCATATTGTAAATAAGTATCCCTAAACAAACTCATTTCTGCTCTGCCGCTAAAGTCTTCTATTTCGCAAAAAGCCATTTTATTGCCATTTTTATCCACTTTTACTTTTTTTTGTACACAGATTACTGCTAATTTGACTTCGCTTCCAGGACTAAATTCTTTACATTGCTCTATATTAAAAAGATTTAATCTTTTTAGATTTTCTCTATAAGGATTTAAAGGATGACCAGTTAAGTATAATCCTAAGGCTTCTTTTTCCAAACTAAGCTTTTCTTTTTCTGTAAATTCCTGTATTTCATTCTCCTTTGCCTCTATACCAAGTCCAGGTAAGTTACATTCATCCTCAATATTAGCTTCTGAAAAAAGACTCTTTTGCTGACAGGTTTTATTCTTATTTCTTTTTTGAGCCAGACTAGTAACTTTTTCCATTCCCAGAAGCAAAGCCTGCCTACTTATTTGAAAGCAGTCCATAGCTCCACTTTTTATAAGCATTTCTATTACTCTTTTGGTTACTTTACTTAAATTTACGCGAGAGCAAAAGTCTAACAAAGATTTATAAGGACCATTTTTTTCTCTTTCTTCAATAATATTATCTATGGCGCTTTTACCTACATTTTTAATGGCTCCCAGGCCAAAACGCAATTTCTCTTCTTCTACACTAAAATGAAAATAACTATGATTTACATCAGGAGGCAGAATTTCTATTCCCATTTCCTTACAAGCATTTAAATGTTTAACGACCTTGTCAGTGTGTTGTACTTCTGAAGTTATAAGAGCAGCCATAAATTCTACAGGAAAGTGTGCTTTTAAATAAGCAGTTTGATAAGAAATAAGCGCATAGGCAGCACTATGGGATTTATTAAATCCATATCCAGCAAACTTTTCCATTAAATCAAAGATATATTCAGCTATTTCCTCTTTAATATTTTTCTTTCTGGCTCCTTCCAGAAATCTATCTCTTTGTTTAGCCATAATCGCAGGGTCTTTTTTACCCATGGCTCTACGCAAAATATCACCTTCTCCCAGGGAATAATCTGCAAGTACAGAAGCTATTTGCATTACTTGTTCTTGATATAAAATTACTCCATAGGTTTCTTTTAAAATAGGTTCCAGTTGAGGAAGAGGATATTTAACCTCTTTTCTGCCATGTTTACCATCAATAAAATCCTGCACCATACCACTTTGCAAAGGACCAGGACGATAAAGGGCCAACAAAGCAATAATATCTTCAAAACAACTGGGTTTTAGATCTCTCAGTACATTGCGCATTCCAGAACTTTCCAATTGAAAAACTCCGTCAGTTTCTCCCTGACAAAGCAGCTCAAAGGTTTTTTGATCATCTAAAGGCAGGTTATCCAAATCCGGCACTTCTTTTCCATTTTGTCTGGCAAAATTAAGGGTATTTTGAATTACCGTAAGGGTTTTAAGGCCCAAAAAGTCAAATTTAATCAGACCAGCCTTTTCCACTCTTTTCATATCAAATTGAGTAACTACTTCCCCCTGTTTCCCTAAATACAGTGGTAAATATTCCCACATGGGCTTATCTGAGATAACAATTCCAGCAGCATGAGTGGAAGCATGCCTGGCCAGACCTTCTAATTTACTTGCGATTTCCAGCAATTTGGCTATTTTTTCATCTTCTTCCTTTAATTTGGCCAGCTCTGGTTCCTGCTCCAAGGCCTTTTTAATGGTCATTTTGGGTTCATCTGGGACAAGTTTGGCAATCTTGTCCACCAGAGAAAGCTTAATACCCAAAGCCCTACCCACGTCTCTTACTGCAGCCTTGGCCTTCATGGTACCAAAAGTGGTAATCTGGGCTACATTGTCTTTACCATACTTCTTAGAAACATACTCAATTACTTCTTCTCGCCTTTCATAACAAAAATCCACATCAATATCAGGCAGGCTAATTCTCTCCACATTTAAAAAGCGTTCAAAAAGCAAATTATAACGAATGGGATCTAAATTGGTAATTCCAAGAGAATAAGCTACCAAACTTCCCGCAGCTGACCCTCTTCCTGGACCTACAGGAATACCCTGTTTCTTAGCCCAGTTAATGAAATCCTGAACGATCAAAAAATAGGCAGGAAAACCTTTTTCACAAATTACATCTAATTCTTTATGCAGGCGTTGCCAGTAAATATTTTCATCTTGCACATAATTTAACTTAGCTAGCCTTTTCTTTAAACCATCTTCAGCCAGTCTTCTAAATTCTTCTTCTAAAGATACACCTTCAGGTAGTTCGTAATGAGGAAAATAGTGATTACCAAGAGATAACTCTAAATTACACTGCTCAATAATATTTTCTATATTATCCAGAGCTTCAGGACAAAAAGAAAAATAATCCTGCATTTCCTCATAGGATTTGTAATAAAGCTCACTAGTATTAAAACGCATTCTATTAACATCATCTACCTTGGCATTTGTCTGAATGCACAAAAGTATATCGTGCGCTTCTACATCTTCTTTATTTAAATAATGACAGTCATTAGTGGCTACTATAGGTAGTTTTGTCTTTTTGGATAACTCATATAAAAATTCATTTACCTTGTCCTGTTCTGGCAAACCATTGGCCTGAACTTCCAGGTAAAATCTCTGAGGAAAAATACTTGCATACTCTTGGGCTCTTCTTAAAGCCTCTTCTGCTCCAAATTTTTGATAGGCAAAAGGAATCTCTCCCTGCAAACAGGCAGAAAGAGCAATAAGCCCTTCACTATATTTTTTTAAGAGCTTTTTATCTGCTCTAGGTTTATAATAAAAACCTTTTAACCAGGATTTAGAAACAATTTTTAAAAGATTTTTATAGCCAATCTCATTTTGAGCTAACAGTACTAAGTGAAAACGCTCCTGGCTTTTTTCCTGCATATCAGGAGCCACATAAATCTCACAACCAATAATTGGCTTTAAGCCATAATCCTTGGCCTTTTGATAAAAGGTAAGAGCACCAAAAAGATTTCCATGATCCGTAATAGCTACAGCAGAAGAACCAAAATCCTTGGCCTTTTTACATAGATCATCCAGTCTAATAGCTCCATCTAAAAGACTATATTCTGTATGACAGTGTAAATGAGTAAAATCCATAATTAATCTCCTACGTATAAATACCTTTTTATTTTTTGGGTAGGAGTTTTTTCAAAAGGCTCTACTTGCTCTATGATTTTGTTTATCCTGGAGTACGCTGGCAAAACCTTATTTACCTCTTCTTTTATTTCTTCTAATATTTTTTCTTTTTTACTTCTAAACTCACTTTCCGTAAAATTTTTCCAGGAAAAAAAATCATCCAAGTATTGTTGATCAAAATAAATTCTGGCTATTAATTGATTTCCTTTAGAGTATACCAGAGATTCTAAGACAAATTCATTATCATTTAAAACAGATTCTATTTCTTCAGGATAAATATTTTTACCGTCAGCTCCGATAATAACACTTTTACTTCTGCCCTTAATAAATAGATAGCCATCTTTATCTAAATAACCCAGGTCTCCAGTTTTCAACCAACCATCAGAAGTAAAGGTTTCCCTGGTTAAGGTAGGAGCCAAAAAATAGCCTTTCATTACATTTTCACCTTTTACCAGAATCTCTCCTTCCTTTCCCTTACCTTTTCTATCTATCCTCACTTCAATTCCTGGTAAAGGCAAACCACAAGAGCCAAGTCTAGTCTCTTTAGGTCCAGTACCTGCTATCAAAGGAGAGGTTTCAGTCAAACCATACCCTATACAATAGGGAAATTTAGCTTCTCTTAAAAACTTTTCCACCTCTAAAGACAAAGAAGCTCCGCCAATACAAAAAGCCTTTAAATTTCCACCAAAAGTTTCTTTTAATTTAGCACCTATTTTCTTATTTATTTTTTTTCTTAAAAAGGTAACCTTATAAATAAGATTTAAAAGAAAATTCTTTTTTATTGTCTTTAACACTCTATTTTTATATATCTTCTCTATAATCAAAGGAACGCTTAACATTATATCTGGCTTTACTTTTCCTAAAGCCTTTATAAGCAACTTAGGAGATGGCTTACCTTTAAAGTAAAATATTTCTGCTCCATGTAATATGGGAGCTATCATTCCCAGGCTAAATTCATAGGTATGAGCAAGAGGTAAAATAGATAAAAACTTATCGCCTTCTTTAATATCTACCAGCTTAGCAGCTTCTTTAGCCACTTTATAAATACCTTGAGGGGTCAACATTACACCTTTAGAATTTCCTGTAGTTCCAGAGGTATAAACAATAGAAACACATCCTTCCAATTCTTTTAAAGCTTCAGTAAAAAGAAATTTACTTTTCCAGCGTAATAATTCCTCTTTACCGCGTTTAAATATTTTTTGAAAATAATCTGTACTTTCCTCTTCTAATAAACAAAGATTTTCAATATCAATAAAACATACTCCATCTAAAGAAGAATCAGCAAACTTTTGATAATTTTTTTATCTATAAAAACATAACTAGATTTAGAATGCTTTATTAAGTGTTCTAAAGAGCTTGTTGGAAAATCTACCAATAAAGGTACACATATTCCTTCATTCAGAACTATGCTCCAAAAAGCTATCACCCAATAAGGAGAGTTTTCACTTATTATTGTTACCCTATCTCCTTTTTGAAAACCATGCTCTTTAAGAAAGGAAGCATATCGTAATGCTTCCTCTCTTAAATCATTGTAAGTAAGTTTTTTTTCTCCTACAAAAGATAAGCAATTATTGTTTTTATATTTTTCTACTGTTTCATAAAATTTGCTTTTTAAGTCCACCAGCTTTCCTCTCTTTAAAGTCCCAAGTCTTTATTAATCAAAATTACTGTAATTCTTTTTTCTGGAAAACATTTTTCGTGAATAGTCCACACATTACAGATTCTATCTGGACTGTTACAATCGTGACACTCTCCAGTGGTAAGACAAGGAGTTTTTTTATTTAAGCGCATAGTATTAGCTGGAGCACTTAACTGTTTTACTCTCAGCATTGCTTCATCCAGGTCAGAGACAATCTTATTTCTTCCCACAAGCACAATGACCTTTTTAGGACCAAAGGCTAAAGCCCCTACTCTATTGCCAATCATGTCCAGATTTACCAACCAGCCATCTTCAGTAAGGGCATTGGTCCCGGTAAAAAAGAGATCCACCAAAAGCGCCCTTCTTCTGTTTTCCAAAGCCTCTTCTGGAGAAATGTCTTTACGATAAGTATCAATGACTTCTATATCTTCTCTTTTTCTCAGCAAATCATAAAGCCCACTTTGCACAAAGGTCATGGAGCCTCCCCAGGAAAGGCTAGAAGGATTAATAGCTGGCAATAACTTTTCTAAAACCAGTTTTCTAGCTTCCTCTTCAGAAGGTACCACATACGCTGAAAACTTATTCTTTTCCAACTTTTCCTTAACCTTATTTAACCTCATTTCCCAAAATTTTTCTAAAAATTCACTCATCTTAAAACCTCCACTAAGCCGAAGTAAAAAACCCCTTTTGTTTACCTTTATCTAACTAAAAAAAAAAGTTTTTTTTTGCCTGGTTTTTTCTGTTATTTAAAGCAATTAAAGGAAAATCAGCAGATTAGGCTTTAAAACTGACAAAAAGGGTTTCTTTCAGAAAAATAATCAAATAACCCTAAATCCATTAGGTATTTTAAAAGCCAAAACAAACATCTTATCTTATGACAATTATTGACTAAAATATTTTTTTATGCAAAACTAAAAAATAAAATAAAAGGAGGTGAAAAATGAGTGAAGAGGTCAAAGGCTCTGTAGAGAGTTTAAAGAAAACTGCTAAAATAATCTATTTTCTAAATCTAGCTTCTTTAATCTTTGGTGTAACCAGTATCATTGCAGTAATAATGGCTTATATTTACCAGAGTTCAGAAAACCCAGAATGGATTAACACCCACTTTCGCTGGCAAATAAGAACTTTCTGGATAAGTTTTGTAACTGGAATAATAGGTGTAATTTTATCTTTTATCCTCATTGGCTATTTAGTTTTTATATTTCTCTTAATCTGGTGGATTGTACGCAATATCAAAGGTCTCAAGTGGTTAAATGAAGATAAACCAGTAGAAAACCCAACTACTTACTTTTTCTAAAAATATAGGGATAAACCTGGGCAACAATAGCTCCACTAAACATTAACACACACCCCCAAAAAGAACGGGAGGAAAGGGTTTCTCCAAGCAAGAACCAACCAGTTAAAGCTGCAAACACAGATTCTAAGCTCAAAAGAATAGAAGCATGGGCTGGGGGAGCATCTCTTTGGGCCACCACCTGAAGAGTATAAGCAACCCCAGCAGACATAAAGCCACCATAGAGCAAAGGAATTAGGCCATCATAAATATTTTGAAGAGTAATACTTTCTAAAACTAAAGCTACGAATAAACTAATAAGGGAATTTACAGCAAATTGAATAGCAGAAAGCAAAATACAATCTCGTTTAGGAGCAAAATAGGCAATAGCTAAAACATGAAAGGAAAACATAAGGGAACAAATTAAAACCAAAAAATCTCCATAATCCATAGAAAAGTCTTCTTTTATGGAAAGTAAATAAAGTCCAACTACAGAAAATAAAACCCCTATAATAATCTCTATTCTAATTTTTTGTTTGAAAAATATTCCAAGCAAAGGGACAATAACTACATAAAGTCCGGTAATAAAACCAGCTTTGCCTGCAGTGGTATAAACCATTCCAACCTGCTGAAAGGAGCTTCCTAAAAACAAAAGAACTCCCAAAATAAAGCCTGCTTTTAAAGAAGGTTTCAATTCTTTAAAAAAAGATTGAGGTTCTTTATCTTTATAAGTAAAGTAAATTAAAGGTAAGAGACTAAGAGAACCCAGGGCAAAACGAATAGCATTAAAATAAAAAGGGGTAAGACTGTCCATGCCTACCCTCTGAGCTACAAAAGCAGCTCCCCAGATAAAAGCAGTAAGCAAAAGAAGTAAATCAGCCTTAATTACCTGCCAATCTAAACGCATTCCAGAACTCCTTAAAAAATTAAAGGGGAGAACTTATTACAAGATTTTTTTTTGTCAACAGATAAAATAGGAAAAATAGAAAATTGTGTCTTTTGAAGAAAAGATTAATCTATTTTTTTTACCTGTTTAAAAATATTTTCTATATCTTTCAAATCAAAGGGTTTGGTTAAAAAGAAATTAACTCCCAGTTGAAAGGCTTTTTCTTTTATTTCTTCCAGCACATGACCAGTAATAATTACAATTGGAACCTTTACTCCTAAATCCCTTATCTTTTTTGTGCATTCAAGACCATTTAATTTAGGCATTTCTATATCTAAAAAGATTAAGTCAAAGTGATTATCCCTTTGCAATAAATTTAAGACTTCTTCTCCATTTTCTACAACAATAAAGTTGTCCTGCCCTAAAATCTTAAATACTTCTGTCATTAAAATTCTATTATCCAGACTATCATCAGCTAACAATATTTTATAATTTTCTTTTGTTGTCCTTTTTAAACTTAACTTCTCTTCTTCCTTTTGCTTGGGAACATCCAGGGTAAAAGGCAAGATAAAAGAAAACTCTGTTCCCTGATCAGGAATACTCTTACATTCTATTCCTTCTCCTCCCATTTTTTTTACCAATTCCCAGGCAATAGCTAATCCCAAGCCTGTACCACTATATTCTCGGTTCAACCCTGTACTTACCTGTATAAAGAGTTTAAATATATCCTTTTGTTTTTCTAGAGGAATACCTATTCCTGTATCCTTTATTAAAAATTTAACCCAAGCAATATCCTTTTCTTCTTTTATTACAGTTGAAGAGAAAATAATTTTACCTTCAGAGGTAAATTTTAAAGCATTGGATAATAAATTGTTTAAAACTTGTTCTAAACGAAGCTTATCACAATATACCCAAAAAGAATCTGCTAGATTACAATCAAATATAAATTCTAGATTTTTATTCTCACATTGAATCTGATAAGTATGGGCAATATTTTTTAGAATAAAACTTAAATTATTGGTTTTATTTTTTAATTCTAAAGAGCCTGCTTTTAATTTAGAAAAATCTAAAAGATCGTTTAGTATTAATACCAGGTTGTTAGCAGAATTTTTTATTAAAGATAAATATTTTTGATTTTCAGGTATTTTTAATTTTGTTTCCAGGACCTGAGTTAGGCCTAAAATTACATTTAAAGGAGTTCTAATTTCATGGCTGATGGTAGCTAAAAAGTTATCCTTTAATTTGTTGGCCTTTTCAACCCTTTGAGTTTCTTCTTTTAAAGCCAAAACCATTTTTTTTACCTGTTGGTAAAGATAGCCAAACTCATCTAAATGAAACTTTTCATTTTCTTTTTGCCAATCTATATCTTCATTTAATTCTATTCTTTTAGCAAGAAGGGTAAGTTTAGATAAAGGGCTGATTACATTTTTATGCAGAAAAAAAACAGCTAAAAAGAAGATAAACCCCAAAAGGATTAAGCTTATTAAAGAAATATAAGCATAGTTTTTAAATCTTTGAATGAACTCATCTAGTCTTTTAATTACAAATAAATCCAGATTTGCCCCGGAAAATTTAAAAGATAATGGTTTTAAATAAAACCCCTTTTCCCAAGAGCGATACTCATCTACTCCTGAGACCTTAAGAGAGTTTAATTTATCTAAATTCAGCCAGGAAGAACCTACAACAAATTTATCTCCCCACTTTACAGCTAAGCCCAGCTGGTTTTTCTGAGAAAGCTCTTTTAAAAAACTATCTCCAGGAAGAGGAGAAAAACTAACCAAGTACCCTATTCTTTTCATACTCTCATGTAAAATTGGGACTTTAACTGACAAATATATTTTGGAATTTAGAAAAGCAAATTCTACATCTTTTTTTAATTTATATTTTCTAAAATTTTCATTCTCAGAAGTAGAAAACACCAAATTATCATTTATATCTAAAATATTTATATGCTCAATACTACTACTTTTAAGTAATTCTTTAAGTCTTTTTTCTCCATAAAATGGTAAATCTAAAGATAAAACAACCCCTAAAACATTATCTTTAGATATTTGATAAGTTTTTTCAAGTATATTTTGAGCTTCATTATTCAATATTTTATCTATATAAAAAGTAGAAGAGTCTATATTCTCTTTTATATATTCGTTATACAAGTCATTATATAAATATAGTGAAATCGAAAGAAGCAAAACAAAGGAAAAGAAAAAAATAAAAAATATTGATAAGAACTTAACCTGTAAAGATTTCGGTTTATTTTTCATACTCAAATACCTTAATATCCTTATATATTCTATGAGCAGCAAAAAGAATATTTTTCGGTATATTTAAACCTAGCATCTTAGCCCTTTGAATATTAAAGGCCAAAGCATAAGCTCTGGCATCATCTATAGGGATATTTCCTGCAGCTACTCCTTGCAAAATTTTTATAGCTTTTTCTCCTGCCTGCTTACCCATTTCCTTAAAATCCACTGTAGCTCCACCTAAAAGTCCTAACTGACAGAAATAATAATTAACAGCAATATCTGGAATCCTAGAATTCTTTATGGTCCAGGCTAATATTTCATTAGGTCCTACTATCTGCTTACCTTGTCTAAGAGATAAGGCCAAAGGATAGATAGCATCTACCTGCTTTCTTTTATTTATTTCTAAAATTATCTTCTTGTATTCTTCAAAATTCTCAACAACTATGTTTTTTATTTCAATATCTGTTAAGTCTTTAGTTTCTAAAAATATTTGCTTGCTCAAGGCTTTTCCAGTAGTAGTATTATCTGTAATAACCAATATGGTCTTTAGATTAGGCAAGATATGTTTAAATACATTTATACTTTTCTGAGTATAAAGTTTTTCATATACTCCAGTTACATTATATCCAGGCTTTTCTTTGCTTATCATAAAATTAAAAATTTTGTTATAATCTTCTGGTAATCCATTTAATCCAGTAAACACAATGCTCTTGTTCTTATCTTTTAAAAAATTCATTCCAACGTATAAAAAGGAGTTGTCATCAAAGCATATAATTATTTCAGGATTTATTTTCTTTATAAACTCTATGGCCTCTTTTGCTACTTTTATAATTGATTTATGCTCTACATTTTTATTTTTTGTATCCATGTAAAAATCAAAAAACTCAACCTTTCCAGCCAAAGGAGAACTATTAAAGGCTTCTAATACTCCCTCCCTTTGAGGTCCTCCGCAAGCATCATCACAGTCATAACTGTGCACCAATACTATGCGCTTGTTTTCAGCCCAGGAAAAAGTAGAAAAATAAAGAATAAAACTTACAAGAACCAAAAAGACCAGGTAGAAGCGAGAAAGCATAAGGTAAACTCCTAATTTTTTTAGGATGAGAAAATAATTTTTTTTTAAAAAGAGGTCAATTCCAAGGAAGAAAAAATAAAAAAACCCAGGATGCCGTGAGTTAATTGAGGTTGGGACTCGTTTCTTTAATGGGACCAGCCCTTTCTTTTTACTTGGTGTTAGTCCCCCAACAACTAACCTTCACTAACATCCCAGGCTTAGTATTTATATAAACACTTTTTGCTTTTAGTCTAGTGGATTCTATCCTCGCTTGTTAAGATATTGGCCATAAATACTTTTAACTTTGCTGGCTTCTTTATAACCCAAAAACCTTTTATTTTCCTGGCTAACCTTTTTTAACTCTTCCTTAATCTTTTTTTGTAATTCTTTAGCCAGGGCAATCAACTTTTTATTTTCTTCTCTCAAATGAATTATCTTCTCCAGCTGGCCTCTATCACTTTGTAAAACCTCTCTTATTGCTTCTTCTCTTTTTTGAGCCAAAGCAAACGCCTGCTCTATATCTTCACTTTGAAGGGCTTTTTTTTCCTGGGTATAGATATCATAAATAGTTTTCATGGCTCTAATTTTTGGCAACCTTTTTTACTTCTTCTCTTAAATCACTTACTATCTTCTTCCACTCCTCTAAATGAGGTAGCAATTCATACTCAATTAAATCAGCCAGCAAAATCCAGTCTTCATTTTTTTGAACATCCAGTATTTCGGTAAAAAGATCTGATAAAATTTCCAGATTTTCTTCTAAATGTGGCACTGCTATCAAATTAAGTTCCTGCCTTATAGCCCCAATCATACCCATAAAATCCCTAAGTACCTGTAGAAAATCTTGATACATATCCAGGGCTTCAAAGTCATTAGTTTCCCGAAAAAGCTCGCTAACTTCTTTGCCTCCCTTAAGTAGTAAATTTATCACCTTATAAAGCTCTCTGGTAATATCTATTGCCAGCTTATCCACACTAACTGTTTTAATCTCTATTTTCTCTATTTCTTCAGTTTCAATGTCTTCAGCTTGATGAGGATAGATCTCTGAAAAGGCTTCGTCATTAACATAGACATCTGTTATAACCCTGTTTTTTAAAGGCTCTTCAGCCATTACTTTTACCAACAACTCTTCTAAATTATTAAATTTTTTTACTTCTAAATCGAGCTTTTGCCCATCGATAACTATCATTATTGGCCTCCTCCAAAAGTTCTTTTTAAAAAAGAATTCAAAAAATATACCAAGTTAAAAAAATTTTTCTTTAACTTTTCTTAAAAAGGAGTGATATTGGTGGGCTAATTGGTAAAAATCATCTACTGAGGAAAACCCTTGCTGAGATTGAGCTAACCAGAGATGGGTTAAGGGATAAAAATACCTGGTCTGTTCCAGTTTGGAAGTTAATTTTAAGTGAAATAAAGAAATTTTTTGTTTTCTTTTGGTAAGGGGATAGGCACTTATGCTTCTTAGTTGTTCTTTAAAAAGAAAAAAATAACTTTCTATTTCTGAAAGTTCTTGTTTTAGCTTATCATCTAGTTTTAATGCTACAAAATTATGCTTATTTTTAAAATCTAAATTATTAACTAAAAAATTAAAATAAAAAAAGTGAAAAAAAGACATATTGAGATATCTTTTATCCTTATTATGATTTAAATTTTCTAAAAAATAAGTATTATTTAAAAATGTTGTTTTATAAATTCTACTATTTAAGGATAAGGATTTATATTCTTTATCCAGGACAAGTTTAATTGCTAAAATAACATCTTCTGGTTGTATAGCATATCTACACTTATAATCATTACATACTTGATCAAAATTACAGGGATGGCAATCTAAATTAGGCTCTAAGCAAATACAATCTTCTAAATAAGGTCCTGTATCCCAGGCCTGGGCAGTAGCCAAAAAAAGAGCTACTACTTTTAAATTAGTTCCTGCAGCAAGATGCATGGTGCCTGTATCATTGGTAAGTAAAAGAGTAAGCTGGCTTAAAATAGCTTGCAGGTCCTTAAGCTCAGTCTTGCCCACAAGGTTAAAATGGGAATAATCTGCCAATTGTTCAAACCTGTTAGCCAGTTCTATTTCGCTCTCAGTACCCAGCAACACTGGAATAAGTTTAAATTTTTGGAGGCAAATTTTTCCCACCCTGACAAAATAAGCCACAGGCCATCTTCTTTTATTGTCACTTGCTCCCAGTTGAAAGCCTATTAGCCCATATCCTGGGGGTAAGTGGAAAAATTTCTTCCATTTTCCAATACTATCCTCAGAGGTAGCTCTTAGCTCTAGTCTTACGTTTGCTTGTTTTTGGGAATCTACAATCCCTAAATAAAGGTCTATTAGGTTTATAGGAGAAGCCTCTCTAAATTTAGAAGAAGCTTGTAAAAAAGCTGCCCAGCTATTGTTGTAGGTACTAAATCCCCATTTATCCAAGGCAAAGCCCAGAGTCTCCTTTCCCAAAACCAGAGTCAAAATTTTAGCAGACAAAGAAGGAGTTAAATTGATAACCTGTTCAGGCTGAAAGTCCCTTTTTATTCGCTCTAAAGAAGCAAAAAGCTGTTCAAGGCCTTTCCACCACTTATCTTTACTCAAAGAAGCTAAAATCTCTCCTCCAGGAAAGGTATAAATTTTATCCACATACTGCAAAAGCCTGGCTGCCGCTTGAAAATTTTCCAGACACAATAAAGCAACCTCTTTTCCCTGCTGGTGTAGATAAGAAAAAAGAGGCTGGCTCTGGATAATATCTCCAAACCTCGTCAAATTTATGACCAAAATTCTTTTAGACATGTTCCAATTGCAAACGGCCAAAATAGGCCTGTCCCAAAGAAATACAACCATCATTGGGTGGAAGTTGTTGGTGGAGCAATAACTTTACCTGTTTTTGGGTAAGGTTGCTGATTAAAAGTTTATTTAGAGAAATATTTTGCATCACTCCCCCACTAAATCCTAAAAACTCCACTCCCATTTTTTTAGCAAAATGGACGCCAAGTTCAGTAAGAATTTGAGCAATGGTTAAATGAAAACGCCTGCTTATTTGAGCAGGACTTACCTGGTCTTTGATATCCCTGATAATTTGTTGAAATAGAAAAAGGGTATCCACTACAAGAAGGTCTTCTTTTTCTATGGTCTTCCAGGTATAGATTTTCTTTTCCTGAACATCTTGAATCTTTTCCAGCCTAATAGCTGCCTGTCCTTCGTAGGAAATGTGCTTAACAAGCCCAAGAAGCGCTGCCACTCCATCAAAAATCCGCCCCAGACTAGAAGACCAGGGAGTGTTTATTTGCTTTTCCAGCATAGAAAAGAGTAATTGCAGGTTGTTTAAATTGTACTTCTTCCAGGGCCAGTTATAATCCATATCTTCCTGTAACAACCAAAGTACTCCCAAGGCTATACGCCAGGGCTCTAAAACAGCCTTTTCTCCTCCTGGCAAAGGCAAAGGGCTAAAGGAAACAAGCCTTTTCCTCTCCAGGTTTTCTGCTTCTACATAAAGCAATTCTCCGCCCCAGATATTCCCATCTTCTCCCAAACCAGTACCATCTACAGCCCAACCCAGAAGAGGAGTTTGGAGTTTATGCTCTGCCAATAAAGCATAAAGGTGGGCATAATGATGCTGCAAACTAAAAAGAGGGATATTTTTTTCTTTAGCATATTCCTGGGCAAAAGAGCTACTAAGATAGTCTGGATGTAAATCTCTCACTACTGCTTTGGGAGATACTTCCAGGATATTTTCCAGATGTTTTACAATTTCTAAAAAAAACTCATAGGTTTCCAAATTTTTTAAGTCTCCTATATGTTGAGAGACAAAAGCCTGGTTGTCCTTTAAAAAGCAAATTGTATTTTTTAACTCCGGTCCAACTCCTAAAATACTTTCACCTTTTTTAGAAAGAAAAATAGGAGTAGGTACATATCCTCTAGCTTTTCTAAAAAACAATCTCCTCTCTTTATCCATTCTAACTACACTATCATCACACCTAATAAGAATATCTCGATTGTGAAATAAAAAGTAATCAGCTATTAAACTTAACCTGGAAAAGGCTTCTCTATTTCCAAGACTTATGGGTTCAGAAGAGCTATTACCAGAAGTCATAACCAAAACAGGAAAATTATCTTTAAAATCATATTGTCTTAAAAAATAAAAAAGTAACATATGCAAAGGAGTATAAGGAAGCATTATGCCCAAGGTATTGGTATCTTCTGAAATATTATCAGGCAAAAAAGAAGATTCTTTTTTATCCAGAACCACTATAGGATGAGCCAGGCCAAGCAATTCTTTTTCTTCCCAGGCATTGACCAGACACAGGGACTTTATTTGCTCCAGATTCTCCACCATTAAAGCCAAAGACTTATGCGGCCTTTTTTTACGCTTTCTAAGTAAATCCACTACCTTTTCCTCTCTGGCTTCACAGGCCAGGTGAAAGCCTCCCAGTCCTTTTAGGGCTAAAATTTTCCCTTTTAAAATTAGTTGTGCAGTAAGCTCCAAAGCTTCTCTTCCCCTTGCCAACTCTTTGCCCTCTCTATCTACTAACCATACCTCTGGGCCACACTCGGGACAGGCATTTGGCTGGGCATGAAATCTTCGATCCAAAGGATTTTCATATTCTTCTTGGCACCTGGCACAAAGGGGGAAACAGGCCATAGAAGTTTGGGGCCTATCATAAGGTATGGAACGCGTAATGGTGTACCTTGGGCCACAATTAGTACAGTTGGTAAAAGGATATAAAAACCTTCTATTCTCAGGATTAAAAATATCTTTTCTGCAATCAGCACAAGTAGCCACATCTGGACTAATAAGCACATTGTGTCCCTGGCCCTTTTCACTGGCAACAATCCTAAAATCTGTTTCTTCTGCAACCAGACCTATATTTCTGCTCTTTAAATCTACAATTTCAGCTAAAGGTGGTAATTCCTGAACTAATTTTTGCTGAAAACATTCTACCTTTCTCTTTTCTCCTTGCACTTCAATCACTACACCCAGAGAAGAATTCTTTACCCACCCAGTAAGATCTAGTTCTTTGGCTAATTTATAAATAAAAGGTCTAAATCCAACTCCCTGCACTCTTCCATTGACAATAAACTCTTTTCTGGTCACAAATAAGTCTCCTGGTATTTTTTGTTTGGTAAACTAAAAATAAAAAAACAAAAGGAAAAGCAAGTGAATACCACAAAAAACTATAGCTTAGAAGAAATCCAAGCTATTTATCAGCAAATAACCCAAAACCAGGAGGTGGTAAACCTATTAAATGCCGTTTTCCACCCTTTGGTTCTCACCCTGCCTAATAGACAGGTCGTATTTGCCAATAAAAGTTTTGAAAACTATCTCCAGGTTAAACATCAGGATATCCTGGGCCAATACCTGGGAAAAATCCTGGGCTGCGTAAATCCTCAAGAACTGGATGCATGCTGTGGAGAAACTCTATACTGTGCTTATTGTGGGGCCAACAAAACATTTCAGGCTTTAGAACAAGAAGATCAATACTCCACTGAGTGTCATATATTAAGTAAAAGAGATAGTACCATAGATAGTTTTGACTTAAAAATAGACGGTAAAAAAATATATATAAAAGGAATAAGTTTATATTTATTAAACATAACTGATATAAAAAATAAACTTAGAAGATTAGCTTTAAGAAATTATATCCTATATAAATCAATAGATTCTATATCTGCAATCAACCTGTCAATAGATTTTGCTAAGGAAAAATGTAAGAACAAATATTTAGATAATGCTAACTTAGAGATAAAAAAAATAGTAAACAATCTAAAAAAATATAGAATAATAGCTGAAGCTGAAGAAAATAAAATAACTCCTAATCTATCTTTTTTCTCTTCTCTTGGCATATTAAATAAAACCATAAACAAGCTAGGTAAATTATTAGAAGAAGATATTGAAAGAATAGTTGTAACAGATGAAAGTGAAGATGTTGAATTCTGGTCTGATTTTGATTTACTTGAAATGATCCTAGAAAGTATGCTGATAAATGCTTTACACTACAGCAGAGAAAAGGTACTATGTGGAACTAAAGAAGTAGAAGAAAGAATAATTTTTTGGGTTGAAAACAAAGGAAGACTAGAAGAAGAAGTAGAAGCCAGGATTTTTAAACCCTTTATCAGCGAGCAAGGATTAGTAACTGGAGTAGGAACTTACTTAATCAAACTCTTAGGAGAAGGGATTTTAAAAGGAAAGGCCTGGCTGGAAACAGATAAAAAACAGGAAAAAATAGTTTTTTACTTTAGTCTTCCCAAATTACAAGAAGATGAGTAAATTTATTAAGATAATAGAAGCCAGGCAAAATAATTTAAAAAATATAAACTTATCTATTCCCAGAAATAAATTAGTGGTTATTTGTGGACCTTCTGGCTCTGGAAAATCTACCTTAGCCTTTGACATTGTCTATGCTGAAGGACAAAGAAGATACATAGAATCCATTTCAGCTTATGCCAGGCAATTTTTACCCAAATTAGATAAACCCAAGGTAAAGAAAATAGAAGGTCTGTCTCCGTCTATTGCTATAGAACAACACTCTTTAAGTAAAAATCCTCGTTCAACCATTGGCACAACTACAGAAATCTACGATTTTTTAAGGGTTTTTTTTGCCCGTCTGGGTATACCTCATTGTCCCCAGTGTGGAAAACCCATTGTGCCTCAAAGCAGTGACCAGATCCTAGACCAAATTCTTAAACTCCCGGAAGGCACTAAATTTTTTCTCTTAAGTCCCTTAAAAGAAAATCAAAAAGGCAGTTTTAAGGATCTTTTTATCCGTTTAAAAAAGCAAGGATTTGTAAGAATAAGGTTGGATAATAAAATTTATACCCTGGATAATCCCCCTGTTTTAGATAAAAACAAAAAACACACCCTGGAACTGATTGTCGACAGATTGATAAAAAAGAAAGGCATTGCCAAAAGACTGGCAGATTCCCTTGAGTTAGCCTTAAAAATGGGAGAAGGTAGAGTAAAACTCTTTTTAGTAGATGAAAATAAATCCATTTATTTTTCCACTCAATCCCATTGTCCAGAGTGTAAAATATCCTTACCCAACATTACACCCCAACTTTTTTCCTTTAATAGTCCTCAGGGAGCATGTCCCAGATGTTCAGGGCTGGGAAGTGTAGATTATTTTGAACCTCATCTTATAATACCCAATGAAAATTTAAGTTTAAAAGAAGGAGCTATTCTTGCCTGGAGAAAAAGCAAACTTTTAACTAAATACAAAGACATTATCTTAAGCATAGGAAAAAAATATAAATTTGACCTGGACACTTCTTTAAATCAATTTTCCCCTCAAGCAAAACAGGTGCTTTTATATGGAGATAGCAATTGGCCAGGAGTGATTAATATTGTAGAACAGTTGTACCAAAAGGATTTTTATTGGCATCAACAATTAAAAATCTTTTTAAATTCTCATACCTGTCCAGAATGCAAGGGCAGTCGCTTAAAAAAAGAAGCCTTGAGCGTAAAAATAAATGATTTAAATATTTTTGACATCACCAACCTTTCCATAGAAAACCTTTTTTCTTTTCTCCAGAATCTAAACTTTTCCCAGGAACAAGAAAAAATAGCCCTTCCTCTTTTAGAAGAAATTTTATCCAGATTGTCCTTTTTAAAGAATGTGGGACTCAACTATTTAAGTTTAGCCAGAACAATGTCCTCCTTATCCGGAGGGGAAGCCCAAAGAATTAGACTGGCCTCCCAGCTGGGCACCGGGCTGGTTGGAGTAACCTATGTCCTGGATGAACCTACCATAGGCCTTCATCCTCAAGACAATCAAAAACTCATTCAAACCTTAAAGGAACTTCAAAAAAAGGGGAATAGTGTGCTGGTGGTAGAGCACGATCAGGAGACCATTTTAACTGCAGACCATATAATAGAACTAGGGCCAGGTTCTGGAGAGCACGGAGGAGAAGTTGTTTTTCAGGGCAATCCTCAAGAACTACTGCAAAGCAATACCCTTACAGCCAGATACCTAAAAAAAGAACTCTCCATTGAAACCTATTACTCTAAAAGAAAACCCCAAAACTTTATTACCCTGAAAAATGTTTCTACCAACAACCTAAAAAATATTAACTGCTCTTTTCCTCTGGGTTTGCTCACTGTAGTTACAGGAGTTTCAGGCTCAGGAAAAAGCTCCCTGGTGGTAGATACCCTTTATAAGCACCTGGCTATCTTAAAGGGAGAAAAGGTTAACAATCCTGGAAAAGTAGAAAAAATAATAGGTGCTGAGCAAGTAGATAAGGTATTGGTTATTGACCAAACGCCTATAGGCAGGACCCCTCGTTCCAACCCTGCAACCTATACCCAAGTCTTTGATGAAATAAGAAAAATATTTGCCAATACTCTGGAAGCCAAGAAAAAAGGATATACTCCTGCTCGCTTTAGCTTTAATTTAAAAGGTGGTAGATGTGAAGCCTGTGCAGGAGAAGGACAAATCAAGGTAGAAATGCATTTTTTACCCGATGTTTATATTACCTGTGAAGTTTGTAAAGGGAAGAGATACAATAGAGAAACTTTAGACATATTTTATAAAGGCTTAAATATACACGATGTCTTAAACCTGACAGTTGAAGAAGCCAAAAAAATATTTTCAAATCATCAAAGTTTAGTTAACAAATTGAACTTACTGGAGGAAGTTGGTTTAGACTATTTAAGGCTTGGTCAGCCAGCTACTACTTTAAGTGGTGGAGAAGCTCAAAGAATTAAACTGGCCAGAGAATTAAGTAAAAAAACCCTTCCCAGGACACTTTACATTCTGGATGAACCAACCACAGGATTACATATTCATGAAGTGGGTAAATTGATAAAAGTATTGCATAAATTGGTGGAAAAAGGAGCAACAGTTATTTTAATAGAACATAACCTGGATGTAATAAAGTGTGCAGACTACATCATTGACCTAGGACCAGGAGGAGGAGAATTTGGAGGAGAAATTATGGCCACAGGCTCTCCAGCAGAAATTAAGAACAACCCCAACTCTCTTACAGCCAGATTTTTATAACTATTTTTTCTTTTTTTTATCTGCAATTACCTTGGTCAAACCGGCAAAAAACCCACTTAAAATGCCCAGGGCCAGAGCTCTGGCAGGGTCAAAACCAAACCAGCTGGCAATAAGCCCAATAGAGCCTCCGACAATAACAGCTCTAAACAAAACTTCACTTTTAGACATAGGTACTTCTCCATGGATAAAATAAAAAAAGATTTACGCACCCTTTTGCTCGCCAAGAGAAACCAGCTACTTCCTTCTCAAGTAGCAGAAAAAAGCAAATCCATTACCAACTTAGTTTTAAAATATTTCCCTCTTTCTTCTTCAGAAAGAGTTTTTCTTTATCTTCCAATAAGAAAGGAAGTCAATACCTGGTATTTAATTGAAAATTATTGGAAAAATAAGATTGAAGTTTTTTTACCCTGTTGTAAAGAAGAATTTGGACTAATGCATTTTTATAAACTGGAAGATAAAAAACAACTTCAAACTGGTAAATTCAATATACCAGAACCCCGTACAGATATATGCACTCCCTATTTAGGTACTCCTCCCAGGATTATATTTTTACCAGGAGTAGGTTTTGACTGGAATAGGTATAGGCTTGGATATGGAGGAGGATACTATGATAGACTTTTAGCTAAAGATGATTTTAAATCAACTCTCAAAATAGGTCTTGCCTATCACTTTCAAATTGTAAATAAACTACCTAAAGATAAATGGGATATGCCTGTAGATGTAATTATTACTGAAAAAGGAATTTTTTAAAATGAAAAATCCAGTTTTTTTAAGCTTTCAATTTCCTAATTTAAACAAAGTAAAAGTTTACTTTGGCACCAGAATAGGAGGCCAAAGTAAAAACAATTATTCCTCGCTCAACCTATCCTTAGAAGTAGGAGATGACTCCCAGGATGTCCTGTCCAATCGCAGGTCAGTAAAAAATACTCTTCAGTTAAAATACTGGCTGGAGTTAAAACAAGTACATGGAGATAAAATTCACCTTTTTACCCAACAAAGGGAAGACTTTTTTTCTGGCCCTGAGCTAGAGGGAGACGGCCTTTTTACTACTCAGTCCAAAACAGGTTTATTCATTAAAACTGCTGATTGTCAGCCCATCTTTTTTACAGATAAAAAGCAAAAATTTATTGGAGCCTTACACTGTGGTTGGCGAGGAAATACCCTAAATTTTCCCCAAAATGGCCTAAAATTTTTTATTCAAAATTTTAAACTCTCTCCCCAAGATGTTCTGGTGGTAAGAGGACCAAGTCTGGGGCCCTGTTGTGCAGAATTTAAAAACTATAAAGATTACTGGCCACAGGAGTTCTGGCCATATTTTAGTCCTGAAGAAAAAATAAATCTCTGGCAACTTACCCAAGAACAAATAAAAAGCACAGGCATTCCTGAAGAAAATATTTTTTCCCTGGACATATGCACCAGATGTAATATCCACTTATTTTTTTCTTATAGACGAAATAAAAATTGTGGGAGACTGGGAAACTTTATAGTATTAGTCGATTAAATTATAATTCTTTAGTTTTCTATACAAATAAGTTCTTTCCAGACCTATATTTCTGGACATCTCAGAAATATTGCCTTTAAATTTTTGTAAACTTTTCTCTAAAAATAACCTTTCAAAATTACTTCTCGCTTCTTTAAAATCAGCAGGAAATGCTTCCCAAAAATCCTGCTCCTGAAAAGAACTACTTCCTCTTATTTCTCCAGGCAAATCTTCTGAACCAACTATTTTCCCAGCATATAAAATATACATCCTTTCAATAAAGTTTTTAAGTTCTCTTACATTTCCAGGCCAGGAATATTCCTGCAACAGAGACAGGGCTTCACTAGAAAATTTCAGGGGCTTAAAATTATGCTCTTGACTGAGAAAATTTACAAACTCTTCTATTAAAAGCGGGATATCTTCTTTTCTTTCTCGTAAAGGAGGAACTTCTAGGGGAAACACCTTTAAGCGAAAATATAAGTCCTGCCTAAAATTCCCCTTTTTTATTTCTGCTTCCAGATCTTTGTTGGTAGCAGCAATAACCCTGACATCCACTTGAATTGTCTTACTCCCCCCCACTCTTTCAAAACACTGTTCCTGTAAAATGCGTAAGATTTTGGCCTGAGTCTTAAGGCTCATATCTCCTATTTCATCTAAAAACAAAGTGCCTTTATGCGCCAGTTCAAACTTACCTTTCTTAGCTTCTAAGGCACCGGTAAAGGCACCTTTTTCATGCCCAAAAAGTTCTGATTCTATGAGTTCTTCTGGAATAGCTGCACAATTGACCGCTATCAAAGGATAATTGGCTCTTTTACTTTGATTATGAATGGACCTGGCCACGATCTCTTTTCCTGTGCCATTCTCACCAGTAATCAAAACCCAGGTATCAGTAGGGGCTACCTGGGCAATCAATTTTTTGAGTTGACGAATTTTAGGGGATTTTCCAGTAATTTCCTGGACCCTGGAAGCACTGATTTTAGCCCTTAGTTCCCTATTTTCCTTTCTAAGCCTCCCTATCTCCAGCCCCTTTTGCACGACCAAAAGCACCTTTTCCAGAGATAAAGGCTTTTCAATAAAATCATAAGCACCCAGCTTTATGGCTTTTACTGCTGTTTCAATGGTTCCATGTCCAGAAATCATTACCACAGGTAAGTCTGAATTAAACTTTAAAATCTCCTGTAAAATCTCCAGGCCATCTTTACCCGGCAACCAGATATCCAAAAAAACAAAATCACAATCTTTTAATTTGGTTAACCCTTCTTCGCCACTTTCTGCCTCCAGAACTTCATATCCTTCGTCTTCTAAAATACCTCTTAGAGAAAAGCGAATGTCTTCTTCATCATCTATAATCAATATCCTATACATCTTTTCCTCACTATACAGGAAGCTCTAGGACAAAAATACTTCCCTTAGGAGTATTTTCTCTGACCCTTATATAACCATGATGGTCATTAATAATTGTCTTTACAATAGCCAGTCCCAAGCCTGTACCACCTTTTTTCTTGGAAAAATAAGGTTCAAAAATTCTACTTCTTTCTTCCACAGACATGCCAGGACCTGTATCCTTTATTTCTATGAACACCTTATCCAGGGCCTGTTCAAAAAAGACTTCTGTACTAATCATCTTTTCTTTGCTTTCACTTAAAGCTTCTACAGCATTTAAATAAATATTTATAAATACCCTTTTAAGGGCTTCTCTATCAAACCTAAAAGGAGGAATTTCTGTTTTACAAGAAAATTCCCAATTTATATCTCTATAAGTATTTTTAAAGTCTTCCAGAATTTCTTCCAGCAAGGGAACGAGATAGTCTTTGCGTAAATTTACTTCTGGAAGCTTCGCAAAACTGGAAAAGTCTTTAACCAGTTCCTGTAAGTGATCTACCTGCCGAATAATCAAGCTGGTACACTCATAAAAGGCCTTATCTTCTATTTGAGTTAAAAATTTCTTCTGCAACCTCTGGGCAGAAAGTTTAATAGGAGTAAGGGGATTTTTAATCTCATGGGCAATTCTTCTGGCAACTTCTTTCCAGGCAGCAAGCCTTTGCATCTTTTCCAGTTCAGAAATATCTTCAAACACAACCACAATACCACCCATTTCCCCAACTTCTTTTAACTTAACTGCACTAACCAGAAGTTTAACAACTCTATTATTTATTTCCAGATCCATCTGTCTTTGCCATTGAGAAGAAGGGAAATTGTTTAATTGCTCCCAGACTTCAGAAAACAACTCTCTATAATCAGCACTTAACAATTCCCAGGGTCTTTTGCCTATAACCTGCTCCTTGGATAGGTCTAAAATATTTTCTGCAGCTTTATTTACTGTACTAATTTCTCCTCTTGAATTTAAAGAAATTACCCCTGCGGTAATATTATTTAAAACTGCCTGAATATAACTATTTTGACTAGCCAGTTCTAAATTTTTTTGAGCCAAACGCCTGTTCACTTCATTGAGATTTTCCTGGCTTTTACGCAAATCCCTGGCCATGGAGTTAAAGGAACGCACCAATAAGCCAAGTTCATCATCTGCACTGTCCTCTAAAAAGACATCCAGGTCCCCCCTAGCTATGCGTTGAGTACCAATGGCCAGAGCCTGAACAGGCGCTGAAATCTCTCTGGAAAGCTTAAAACCAAACCAGGTAGAGCCAAAAATAATCACCAGAGTCATAATCCCCAAAGTAGTATAAAGACCAGCCTTAATGGGCTGCTTTAGGCTCTTTAAATTCTTATATTCTTCCAAACCCTTGGCTATATAGTCTAGTTTTAACCACAAACCCTGCTCCAGGGTCTCGCCTACCACTAAATATCCTGTTTTACCCTTATCTACAGGCCAGATACCCACCATCAAATCCCCATCTTCAGCAGGATAAATGGCTGTAAAATAAGTAGGTTCTAAATCCTTTTTTCGCTCAAATACTTCTGCTTTGATTTTAGGCCAAAACTTATCCCAGGATGCGTTAGCATGCCAATTTTGCTCTCTTCCTTGAGGAGTAAGCACCCCAACCAAACTCAATCCATATTCTTTTTGCTTTAATACTAAAAAGCGGTCCATTCCTTTACCGCCCCATAAAAATTCTTGTTCCCGTATTTGATCTACAAGTAAGCCGGCAATTTTTTGTAATCTTTTTTGAGAAGAACTATAAAAAGTCTGGGCTACTTCTAAAGATTTATCTAAAGAGGTCTCTATTTGGGTTTGAAACCAGAAATCTACAGAAGTTTGCACCAAACGCACAGCAATAAAAAACATTAGCAGGGTAGGAATAACAGAAAGAGAAAAAAAGACTAGAACTAACCTGGTTCTTAGTTTAGAACCTAAAACCTTTCTTCTTCTTTCTATAAGTAATCTAAATACATTACGAATAACTAAAAAAAGTACTACTAACAGTAAAATTAAATTAAGATTAAACAGAGCTAAGAAAAGATAGGAGTTTACTCCAAAAAACTTTAATTCTACCCAGGTAAGACCTAGAATTAAAAAAACACCTCCAACAGCAGCAAATAACTCCCTCTGTCTTCGCTTTCTTTCTTTAGTATCTTTAGGATTTACTTCTATCTTTTTTAACATAGATTAATAATTAATTTCCATTTCATAGTAATAAGGACCACTTAAATTAAAATTCCAGAAAAATAAAATCTTTTTTAACCAGTTAGGTATTTTTCTAGCGGTTATTTCTGTTTCCACTATTACTTTGTAGGTAAACCCTTTATCTATTTTATACCAGGGACCTAGACTTAGTTTAAAAACTTTAATTGAATTAACTAAAGTAGTAAAATTAGAATAATTTCTTTTTATTCCATCTTTTATTAAAACATATTCATTTTTTATCATGTCTTTTTTTATAACTATATTTACTTTTTTTTCTGAAATTTTTGAATCAAAAAATAATATTTTACTTTTAACTACTTCAACTTTAATATCAATAAAAATACTATCTCCCAAATCTACATATTTATTTAAAATATCCTGTTCATTTAAATTAATCTGAAAATCTAAATTTATATTTCCATTTAAATTGTCAATACTTAAATTATATATTTCAAAAGCTAAACTATTACCAATAAAAACAAAGTACATTAATAAAAATAGAAAAATATTTTTCATATTTTACCCTCAACTTTAATTATTAAATAACTTTTGCAAAATAAACCTGAGGTTAGTATATCGCTTATCCAGACCTTTTTTATTTAATCCAATAAATAAGGCTTTTTTAGACCCTATTAAAACAGCTAGTTTACGCGCTCTGGTTAAGCCAGTATAAATCAAATTCCTTTGTAAAAGCACAAAGTGCTGGGTTGCCAAGACCATTACGATTACAGGAAATTCACTTCCTTGAGATTTGTGAATACTTACAGCATAGGCCAGACTAAGTTCCTCCAGGTCTTCTCTAGAGTAGAGTACTTTTTGTCCATCAAAATCCACTTCCAGACTACCTTCTTCTGGCCAAACCCGGGTAATAAATCCCAAATCCCCATTAAAAACCTGTTTTTCGTAATTATTGGCTAGCTGAATAACCCTATCCCCTTCAGAAAAATAAATTTGCCCTCTTTTTATTCTTTTGTTTTTACCAGAATTTAACCTGGCTTGCAAAGCCTGATTTAAACTTATGGTCCCCAATTCGCCTTTATGCATAGGAGTTAAAACCTGTACCTCTTTTTTGGGATCAAAACCATAGATTTTAGGAATCCTTTCACTGACCATTTTAAGGACTAACTCTTTGCTGGCCACAGGATCTTCTTTTTCTATCCAAAAAAAATCAGAATAAGGAGCCTCGAGTTTACTTTTAAGGGGTAATTTGCCTTCATTAATGCGGTGGGCATTGAGCACAATAAAACTTTCTTTAGCTTGTCTGAAAATCGAAGTTAGTCTTTTGCTGGCAATGGTTTCACTTTCTAAAAGGTCACTTAATACATTGCCCGGCCCAATAGCAGGCAACTGATTGATATCCCCAATTAAAATCAATCGACAGGTAAGAGGCAAAGCCCTGAGTAAAGCCAAAAATAACGGCGCATCAAGCATGGAAACCTCGTCCACAATAACCACTTCAGCCTTTAGTTTGTTTTCTTCTCCCAGCTCAAATCCACCTTCAGGTTTAGCCTTAAGTAAACGATGAATGGTGCTGGCCGGGAAATAAGTGGACTCTTCCAGCCTCTTAGCAGCTCTGCCAGTAGGTGCACAAAGTTTAATTTTATAATCCTGGGTTTGAAAAAGCTTTACTATAATTTTAGTAATAGTGGTTTTACCTGTACCAGGACCTCCGGTGAGAATGAATACTTTGTTTTCCAAGGCTAACCTTACAGCTTCTCTTTGCTCTGGAGTCAAATTTATCTTTTGTTCCTGTTCTACTTTTTTTATCTTTTCTTCCAAATTCTTTAACTGAATGTTCGGTAAAGGAAAGGTAGCCAAATGATAGATTCTAGAAGCAAGTTCTTGTTCCAGGGAATAAAAATAACTTAAATAAACAGCCTTTTTTAGCCCCTGCTCCTTTAAATCCAGGATAAAAATTTTCTTTTGAGCTGCCATTTCTTCCAAAGCAGATAAAATTACTTCTTCTTCTACTTCTAAAAGATCCTTTAGTAATTCTACTAATTCTTCCTGAGGGTAAAAAAGATTTCCCTTTTCAGCCAACTCTTTTAGTAAATAAAAAACTCCTGCTTCCAGACGAAAAAAAGAGTCTTTACTAAGCCCTAATTTCAGGGCCATACTATCAGCTCGTTTAAAACCAATTCCCCGAATATCTTTGGCCAGGGTGTAGGGATTTTGCTTAATTTTAGCAATGGCTTCTTGACCATACTTATTGATAATTTTTTGCACATAGCCTGTAGAAATCCCATGTGACTGGAGAAAAAGTACCAGATTACGAAGATTTTGCTGGCTCTTCCAGGAACTTACAATTTGCTCTAGCTTTTTAGGACCAATTCCCTCTATTTGCAAAAGTTCTTCTGGTGAATCATCAAGCACCTCTAAAACCCTACTACCAAAGGCTTCTATTAACTTTTCTCCTGTTTTTTCCCCAATTCCTTTAATTAAATTGGAGGTTAAAAATCCCTTGATTCCTTCCAAACTTACAAGTTCTTTGCGCACTGCTTCTTCTACCCAAAACTGCCGTCCATACTTAGGATGATTTTTCCACTTCCCCTTTAGTTCCAGCTCTTCTCCAGGATACAACTCCCCCAAATACCCACAAGCAGTAATATTCTCTTCTTTTAAATGAAAAAGAAAGGCAGTATATCCATTGTCCTGAGAATAAAAAAAGATCTTTTTTACTTCTCCCTTTAAAACTTCCATGAACCACCTATTGTTATTTTTCTATAAGTCTTGTATTTTACCTTTAACTATGCTTAAAAACAAGATTAAAAAGAGGGAAAATTTTCACCTTCAAGGAGTGCAATATGCATGAAGTTATTATCATAGGCTCTGGTCCAGCAGGCTTGTCTGCAGCCATTTATACCAGTAGAGGCGGAGCCAAAACTTTGGTTTTAGGCTGTAATCCCAAAGTAGCAGGAGAATATGTCATTGACAATTATTTTGGCTTTCCTGAGCCCATTCTGGGCAAAGACCTAATTGCCCGTGGAATAAGACAGGCAGAAAAATTTGGAGCAACTATAAAGTGTGAAAAGGTTGTAGCCATTCATCAGCAAGAAAAGTTTTTTGAAGTAAAAACAACCACTAACCTCTACTCAAGCCAGACTATCATTCTAGCTACAGGAGTAAGCAGAATAAGGCCTGGCATCAAAAATCTAAAGGAATATGAAGGCAAAGGAGTCTCCTATTGCGTAAGTTGTGATGGATATTTCTTTAAAAATCAAAAGGTAATGGTTGTAGGTGAAGGGGCCTTTGCTGCCAACCAGGCCCTTGAGCTTCTGGAATATACTCCCTTTGTAAGCCTTTGCACCCAGGGAAAAGACTTAAACATCCCTGAAAATTTTTTGGAAAAGCTAAAAAAACACAACATTGAAATCTTACAAGAAAAAATAGAATCTCTGGAAGGTAAAGAGACCCTGGAAAAGGTCAATTTCTCCAATGGACAAAGTCAGGAAGTAGCAGGCTTATTTATAGCTATGGGTGAAGCCAGTTCCCTTGATTTTGCCTATTCTCTGGGGTTAATTACTAAGGGTAATTTTATTGAAGCAGATTGCGAACAAAAAACCAATATTCCAGGGGTATTTGCGGCTGGAGATTGTGTGGGTAGATTTTTACAAATAAGCGTGGCTGTAGGAGAAGGGGCTATTGCTGGAAAATCAGCCCTAACTTATTTGAAAAATAAAAAATAACTATATTTAAGGAGATTAACCCCTTAATAGTCTAAAATAGACTGATTTAATTCTTGTTTATACAATCTCCACTGGGGTAAAAATAAGTCCAGAAGGGATTTAAAACGTTTATTATGGCTTTTTTCCAGAAAATGAACTAACTCATGGACTATTACATATTCTAAATGTTCGAGAGGCCTTTTTATTAACTCTAAATTAATCCAGATCCTTCTGGCATAAAAATTACAACTTCCCCACCTGGTTTTCATCTTTTTTATTCTTACTTCTCTTGCTTTTACTCCAATTATCTTTTCCCATTTAGGTACTACCCTTTCTAACTCTTTTTTTAATTCCTTCCTTAACCAATTTTCATAATATTTTTGTTTTTGCTCCAAGGTATAATTTGAAGGAACATAAAAATATATGTGTTTTTTATCAACTATCTCTATTCTACTTCTTTTAGCATCTTTTAGCTTTAAAATATATTTTTTACCTTTAAAATAATGAACCTCGTTAGAAACATATTCTTTTGTTTTTATTTCTTGATGTTTGATTTTTTCTATATTCTTTTTTATCAACTTATATTTACTAAGCACAAAAGACTTTATAAAATCCTCAGAAACATTTTTAGGAGCTGATACTCTTACCTTTCCATCTGGAGGTAAAATGCTTAAATAAATGTTTTTTATATTCTTTTTTAAAATTAAAACTTTTATATCTTTAATTATCAAATTCACTTTAAAAAACTCTTGCTTTATATCTTATCTTGTAAATAAAAAACCAACAATCTAGCCTTTTAACCCATATATTTTTTAGCCATTTTTCTATCTCCTGATTTTTAATCAACCCAACAAACGAATACCTACTTACTTTACATAAAAAATTCAATTTATTTTAACTTAGAACCTTTTGACTTTTAACCTCATTCTTTTTAAATTCTTCCCATGCAAAAACTTGGCTTCATCTTTTTTGCTGGCGGTTTAGGAGCTCTTAGTCGGTATTTCCTGTCAGGAGTAGTTTATCGCTTTCTCCACCCTCCCTTTCCCTATGGAACTTTTATAGTAAATATCCTGGGTTGTTTTCTTTTTGGTTTTATTTTTGAACTGGCAGATAAAAAAGTATTTATTTCTTCAGAATTAAAAACCATACTCTTAGTTGGTTTTATGGGTGCCTTTACCACCTTTTCTTCGTTTATTTTTGAGTGTTTCCAGCTAACCAAAAATCAGGAATGGTTATTCTTAACCTTAAACTTTTTAGGGCAAACCATTTTAGGATTTATTTTTCTTTTTTTAGGAATTATCCTAGCCAGATTAATTTAATAAGGGGATAACAATGTCTTCTTTTAAAATGCTCCGTATCTATCTTGGAGAATCAGACAAGTATAAAAACAAAAATTTATATGAATATATCCTTAATTTAGCTAAAGAACATAACCTAAAAGGAGCTACTGTCATTAGGGGTATAGCTGGATTTGGCTCCAATTCTTACATTCATACCACTAACATACTGCGTTTATCAGAAGACTTACCTATAATCATTGAAATTATAGATGAAGAAAATAAAATATTTTCTTTTTTAGAAATAATAAAAACTTTTTTTAAAGAAGGGACAATTGTGCTTCTGGATATAGAAAAATCTTATCATTTTCCTATACTAGCAAAAGACATAATGATTAAAAAATTAATAAGTGTAGAAGAAAATGAAAATTTAAATAGCATTCTTAATCTTATCCTAAAAAATAAAGTAAAATTTTTGCCAGTAATAAAAGATAAAACCTTACAAGGAGTTATCACTGGAAAGGATATTTTAGAAAAAATAGATTTAAAGCTAAAAATAAACTTAACTTATGAAGATTTAAACAAAGAAATACAATACATGGTAGAAAAGCAAAAACTATCCTTAACAGCCAAAGACCTGATGCAAAGAAAAGTAAAAGTAGGTTATCCTCAATGGAAGCTGGATAAAATTTTACACTTTATGTTTGAGAATAAAATAAAAAGATTGCCCATTGTTAATTCCAATTTTGAACTTCTAGGTCTAATAACCAGGACTGATATCTTGAGCTACCTAGCCCACTATACCTCTCCTAAAAGCAGTTTAAACCTGTCCTTAAAAAGTGGTACAACTGCCAAAGAACTGGCTACCTTGGACCTACCTACTTTCAGTCCAGAGGAAAAAATAGAAAAGGCTATTGCTGACATCCTTAAATCTCCCCTTAAAATGGGTGTATGTCTAAATGAGAAAAAAGAAATAAAAGGAGTTGTTTTTGATTCTGACCTTATAAAATACTTTATAGATGACAGCTCCAATTTGTTAAATAGGTTAAAAAATATTTTTGGCTCCCTGGATAAAGAAAAATATTTAAAAGATATAATGCGCACAGATTTTATATCTGTCTTGCCAGAAGAAAATTTGGGGACAATTATTCATATTTTTAAAGATAAGGGAATAAAGAGACTTATTGTTATGGATGAAGAAAAAAAATTTCAAGGAGTTGTAGAAAGAGATAACATCTTGAATAAATTGCTCTAAAAAACCAACTTACCTATTTAAAATAAAAAGCGCTGCTAAAAAAACAGCGCTTTTTATTTTTCTTATTTTTTAACAAATTCTAACTATCCAGTTCCAAAGCTCTGGTTAACAGGTTTTCCAAAGCTTTTGCTGCTTCACTTTCAGGTTTGGTCTTGATGTACACATAACCTTCCTCCCCTGCCCTTACAATCTCTGGGTCCAGAGGGATTTTGGTTATAAAAGGCACTTTCATTTCCTGAGCCAATTTTTCTCCTCCACCTTCACTAAAAATATCCACTTTTTCTCCACATTTGGGGCAAACAAAGCCACTCATGTTTTCCACAATCCCCAAAATGGGATTGCCCAGTTGCACACAAAAGGTAATAGACCTGCGTACATCATCTATGGCTACGCCCTGGGGAGTGGTTACAATCACAGCATAGGAGTCATTTCCCAAAAGCTGCATTACACTTAAAGGCTCGTCCCCTGTTCCCGGAGGGCAATCCACAATCAAGTAATCCAAATCACCCCAGGTAACATCCTCTAAAAACTGACGAATAAGCCCAATTTTTACTGGCCCACGCCAGATAACAGCCTCATATTGAGAAGGTAGTAAAAAGCCCAGAGACATCACCCACAAATTCTTGCCCCAGGGCACAGGTTCCATAAATCCCTTTTCCACATGTGGTTGAGTGCCCTGCAAACTAAGCAACCTGGGTACAGAGGGACCATGTACATCTACATCCAATAACCCAACTTTTTTACCCTTTAAGGCCAATCCTACTGCCAGATTTACGGCAACAGTACTTTTACCAACTCCACCTTTACCTGAAAGCACTACTATTTTATGTTTAATTCTACATAATACCTTTTTAATTTTATCTTCTTTTTCCTGACCAGAAAGGCACTTATCCTTTTTAGCACAGCTAGAACACTTTTCTTCAGCCATTATTTCCTCCCTTCATAACTCTTTTCTAGTTTTCTATAAATAGCTTCTATTTCTTCACTGGCTTTAGCAATGGGTACTTCTATTTTTTCTCCTGTATTTCTAAGTTTTACTTCTACAATACCTCGCTCAATACCTTTTGCCCCCACAATTACTTGCAAAGGAATCCCTATTAAATCCCCATCTTTAAACTTAAATCCAGGCCTTTCATCTCTATCATCCAGCAAACAATCCAGTTTTTTACCTTTTAAATCCCTGTAAATATCTTCAGCCAAAGCCAGAACTCTGCTTTCCTTTGGATTTAAAGCAATAATCAAACAATCAAAGGGAGCAATGGGAGTTGGGAAAATAATTCCATTTTCATCATGGTTTTGTTCTATACAGGCAGCCAGAACTCTACTTACCCCTATACCATAACAACCCATAATCATTGGTTTTTCTTTACCATTTTCATCCAAAAAGGTCGCCCGCAGCGCTTCACTATACTTGGTGCCCAGTTTAAAGATATGTCCTACTTCTATTCCTTTGGTAAGGCTAAGGTTTCCACCACAACGAGGGCACTTATCACCCTCAACTACATTTCTAAGATCTAGGTATTCCTTAATTCTGGCATCCCGTTGAGGGTCAAAATGTTTAAAATGGGTATCTTTTTTATTGGCTCCAATTACATAATCACTATCCAAAGCCACTTCCAGATCAGCATAAAGTTCATCCACTTCTAAACCTACAGGTCCAGCAAATCCCACAGGTGCTTTGGACCATTCTTCCACTTCTGCAGGAGTGGCCAGACGAATTTCCTGGGCTTTTAATTTGTTTTTTAATTTTACTTCATTTAACTCCCTATCGCCCCGAATTAAAACAGCCACTTTTCTATCATCTACCCTATAAAGCAAAGTCTTTAAAATCTTTTGAGCTGGCACCTTTAAAAACTTGGCCACCTCTTCTACGGTATGTTGGTTGGGAGTGAGCACCTCTTCCAGTTCTGCCACCTTGCCCTGTTTATTTTCTTGCTTTTCTAACTTTACTTCTGCCTTTTCCAGATTGGCTGCATAGGAACAATCAGAGCAAATAGCGATGGTATCTTCTCCTGTATTGGCCAAAACCATAAACTCATGGGAAAAGTTTCCCCCAATCTGGCCCGTATCTGCTTCCACTGCTCTAAACTTTAATCCCAGTCTAGAAAATATACTGGAATAAGCCTCATACATGTTTTCGTAGCTCTTGTTAGCTCCTTCGTCGTCTTTGTCAAAGGAATAGCCATCCTTCATGATAAATTCTCTGCCTCGCATAAGTCCAAAACGAGGCCTAATTTCATCTCTAAACTTGGTCTGAATCTGATAGAGATTTAAAGGAAGTTGCCTATAGGATTTTACCTCGCCTCGAATCAAATCTGTAACCACTTCTTCATGAGTAGGGCCAAGGCAATAGTCTCTCTCGTGCCTGTCCTTAAATCGAAGCAGTTCCTTGCCATAAGCATTCCAGCGTCCAGATTCCTGCCAGAGTTCTCCAGGTTGTACACTAGGCATTAAGATTTCAATAGCTCCAAAGCGCTCCATTTCCTCTCGAATAATCTGAGAAATCTTCTGTAAAGAACGCAAGCCCAAAGGCAAATAAGTATAAATTCCAGAAGTAAGTTTTCTAATCATTCCTGCTCTAAGCAAAAGCTTATGACTTATAACTTCTGCTTCTGCAGGGTCTTCCTTTAAAGTGGGAATATAATATCTAGACCAATACATTATTCATCCTCCAGCTAAATTTAACAAATACGGGGCAACTGCTCCCCTTCCAGCATATCCAGAAGTCTATTGCCACCAAGGCCTGTCTTTAAGACCACCTTGCCTGCATACTCTTCTTTTACTTCTCCAATAACAGTAGCATCCTGTCCCAAAGTATCAGCCTTTAAAATTTCCAGAGCCTGTTCTTGATATTTTTGAGGTAAAATCAAAATAAGTTTGCCTTCATTGGCCAAATAAAGAGGATCCAATCCCAAAAAGGAGCACCCTCCTTTTACCTCTTCTCTTATGGGAATACTGTCTTCTTCTATAAAAATACCTACCTGGGACTGACCAGCAATCTCATTTAAAGTAGTAGCTAATCCTCCCCGGGTGGGATCTCTTAATACATGCACTTCTGGAATATTTTTGACCAATTTTTCAATAAGCAAGTTAAGTGGGGCAGAATCACTTTTAATCTCGGTTTCAAAGGAAATACCCTGCCTTTTAGAAAGAATGGTCAAGCCATGATCACCTATAGTTCCACTTACAATCACCACATCCCCAGGTCTAGCCCTACTACCTGCAGGAGCAGGGTCTACCAATACTTCTCCAATACCAGTGGTATTGATAAAAATCTTATCCACAGCCCCTTTGGGCACTACTTTGGTGTCTCCTGTTACTAAAAAGACTTCAGCCTTTTTGGCAGCTTCAGCCATGGACTTCACAATGGTCTCCAGAAGGTCCAATTCCAGACCTTCTTCTAAAATAAAGGCACAACTTAAAAACTTAGGTTTAGCCCCTAGCATGGCCACATCATTAACCGTGCCATGCACAGCCAGAGAACCAATATCTCCTCCAGGGAAAATAATGGGATCTACAGTATAAGAATCAGTACTCATGGCCAGAGGTGGCTTTATCTCCTGTAAAAAAGCAGCATCATCTAACTTATCCAGATAAGGATTGCTAAAGTATTTGACAAAAATATCCTTGATTAAACGCTGGGAAGCCTTACCTCCACTTCCATAATCCAAAAGCAATTTTGACATAACCTATCTCCTAGAATTAGAGAGAATATTTATAATAAGCAGCACAGGAGCCTTCAGTGGAAACCATACAAGGTCCTACTGGATGCTGCGGAGTGCAGACCTTTTTAAACAAAGGACATTCATCAGGACGAATAAGCCCTTTTAAAACCTCCCCACACTTACACCCTTTAAGGGGAGGAACCTCAGGAAACTGCAAATCAAAGACCTGAAAGGCATCAAAGTCTGCATATTTTTCCCTTAATTGAAGGCCACTTTCTGGAATCTCGCCAATACCTCGCCAGAGTGCAGCACAGGGCTGAAACACCTCTGCTAACACCTCTTGAGCCTTTACATTTCCTTCTGTTTTTACCACTCGCTTATAACTATTTATTATCTCAGCCTTACCTTCATTTTTCATCTTAACCAAAAGATAAAGGGCCTGAAGAATATCCAGAGGCTCAAAGCCTCCAATCACTGCTGGTATGGAATATTCCTTAGCCAAAAAAAGATAGGGTTTTACGCCAATAATGGCAGAAACATGCCCAGGTAATAAAAAGCCTTCTACCTTTAACTGGGGATCTACCACCAGCGCCCTTAAGGCCGGGGGGACCAGCTTGTGTAAACAGAGGACAAAAAAGTTTTTCACCTTTTCCTTTTTGGCTATTTTTAAAGTGGCTGCAATAGTAGGTGCTGTGGTTTCAAACCCCACCCCGATAAAAACCACTTTGGCCAGAGGGTTTTCCCTGGCCAGAGTCAAGGCATCAAAGGGCGAATAAACCACTTTTATCTTAGCTCCTTCTGCCTGCAGGTCCTTTAAACTCTTTTTATCCGGGCCTGGCACACGCATTAAATCCCCAAAAGTAGCCAGAATGACATCTTTTTTAGCCAATTCAAAAAACAGAGCCACTTCTTTTTCATGGGTTACACACACCGGGCAACCTGGCCCAGAAACGTGAATGAGGTTTTCTGGAAACAAAGAACGCAATCCAGACTGAAAAATAGCTACAGTGTGCGTGCCACACACTTCCATAAACCTGAAAGGCGCTTTTAGTTCAGCTGTTAGCTCAGCCAAAACTTGCTTACACAGCTTGGCATCCTTAAACTGATTAAGTAAGTTCAATGTTTAACCCCTTTTCAAAAAGTTTTAAGGTTTCCAAAGCTTCTTCTCTATCCAGGCGTCTTATGGCAAAACCCGCATGGACAATGACAAAATCCCCCACTTCTGGCCTTTCATCTATAATATCCAAACGAACCTTATTTTTTACTCCACCCACTTCTACTTCTGCTTCGTCTCCCACTATGGACTTAACCTCCATAGGCACAGCTAAACACATGCTGCCCTCCTCTGAAAAATTTTCCCTTCTTGTTAAAGGGTTCGATTATTGGTGTCAATCTAGAAAACAATTTCTCATCCCCACTTAGTACCCAATATCCTAAATTCCTTGGCTTTTCAAAGGAAAAGTATTTTCAGAGTTTACAGCCAAAAGAAAAAAGTTTAAAGAATAGAAGATTTAATGAGCAAATCAAAAAAAATGCAAACAAAACTTACAGCCTTTACTTACAATCCTCTCTGGCCCATACCCTGCTTTAAGGAATGTGTTTCTCTTTGGAAAGAATATTTAATGCCCAAACACATCCAAAAACACTCCCTCTGGGTGGGAAGTATTGCAGAACAAATCGCCTTTTTGCTCCAAAAAAAAGGCTGGAAACTTAAGCCAGAGCTTTTTTTAGCTGCAGGTCTTTTACATGACCTGGGAAAACACTATACCATTGTCCATGGAGGGGCTCACAGCCAGCTTGGGGCAAGTCTGGTTCTAAACCACTATTTTAATCCAGCTTTGGCCCAGGGCGTGATTCACCATGTGTTCTGGCCAGGAGAAGTGGACTTACAAAAATTTCCCTTACCTTTAATCATTATTTACAGTGATAAAAGGGTAAAACACACCCAAGTGGTCTCCATTGAAACTCGTTTTCAGGATCTTTTTAAGCGTTATGGCACTTCTAAGGAAAAAAGAGCCATGATTCAAAGGTCCAAAGAACAGGCTCTAGCTATTGAAAACCAACTAAACCAAATCTTAGGAGTAGATCTCAATGCGTATCCTTTTAGTTGCCGGCGGTTGGTCTAGCGAAAGAGAAGTCTCCTTGACTGGTGCCCAAAAGATAAAAGAAGCCATGGAAAAACTGGGTTATGAGGCGACTTTATGGGATCTTACTCCAGATTATGATCACTTTCTAAAGCTAGCCAAAGGTCACGATTTTGTATTTTTAAATTTACATGGCCTTCCAGGAGAAGATGGCAGTTTACAGGCCCTACTGGATCACTTTCACATCCCCTACCAGGGATCTGGTCCCTTAGGTTCTTACCTGGCCTTAAACAAGGCCTTAAGCAAGCAAATCTTTAAAAGCCACAATCTCCTAACTCCCCCATGGACCCTGTACAAAACCAGTATGAGTTCTTGCTCCTATCCTGGCCCATTTCCCCTGGTAATAAAGCCCAACCTGGGTGGCTCTAGCATTGACCTGACCATTATTCAGGAGGAAAAAGACTTAAAACAGCTCTCTCTAAATCCAGAAGTGGAGTATTTAATAGAAGAATATGTAGAAGGTATAGAGCTTACCTGTGGAGTATTGGATAAAGAGGCCCTGCCTCCAGTACTCATACGGCCAAAAAAATCATTTTTCTTTGATTACAAGAGCAAATACGAGCAAAATGGAGCTGAAGAAATCTGCCCAGCGCCCATAGAGCCAGAACTAACCCAAAAACTTCAAGAAACAGCCCTGCAGGTTCACAAGCTTTTGGGATTAAAAGATTATAGCCGCACAGACTTTATTTATACTAAAGACAAAAAACTATACATTCTGGAGGTAAATACCTTACCTGGTATGACTCCTACAAGTTTGCTACCCCAGGAAGCCCTGGCCATAGGGCTTGATTTTCCTGACCTGATAAAAAAATTAATAGAATTGGGTTTAAAAAAGAAAAACTAGATTTTATGCCAATAAAAACTACTCCTTTACTGTCCACCTATTTTTTTTTGAGCAACTACCTCTATCCCCTAGCCTTTATTTCTCCCAGAGTGCGTACAGGCTGGAAAGAAAAGTGTCTACAAAAAAAACCCCTGCCTACAGACATCTTAATTCAGGCAGCTTCTGTAGGAGAAAGCAAATTAGCCCTGTTAGTAGCAGAAAAACTTCTCGACCAGTATCCAGGCCTTAAAATCACCATTTCCACCAATACCAAACAGGGAAAAGACATTCTCTCCCAGGCTAACAACTTGCACCAAATAGTCTATTTTCCTTTAGATAGTTCAAAGTGGCAAAAAAAGTTCCTGAAAGCCCTTAAACCCAAATTGGTACTTATTTTGGAAACAGAAATATGGCCCAGCTTTTTTTATCAACTAAAAAAACAAAAAATTCCCTTTGCCATTATCAATGGGCGCATGCGCTCCAAAACCTTTAGTCACTATCTTTTTGCCCAAAAATCCCTGGCTCCCCTTTTTCCAGATCTTATTCTGGCTATTTCTCCTAAAGACAGTTTGCGTTTTAAAACCCTTTTCCCCCAGAGCCAAATTACCACCATACCCAACCTTAAATTTGAGCTTCTGGATTTAAACACAGAGCCTCTGGATTATGTAAAAAATCCCTTATCCCGCTATTTTCCTCCCCAGAAAAATATTTTGGTTTTGGGCTCTGTACGCAAAGAAGAAGAGGAACAAATTTTCTGGCTCATTCAAAACTATCTGCAAGCTGCACCCCAGGCCATAATTGCCCTTTTTCCCAGACACATGGAAAGAATCCCTTACTGGCAAAATAAACTAAAAGACTTTAAATACATCCTTCGCAGCCAACTCACCCGGCAGGTAAAAACAGGAGAAATAATTCTCTGGGATAAAATTGGCGAGCTTGGCTTTGCTTACGCTCTGGCCAAAAGGGCTTTTGTAGGCGGGAGTTTGCAGCCTCTAGGTGGACAAAATTTCCTGGAACCCCTGGCCCAGGGTATAATACCCTTTGTTGGGCCCTATCTGGACAATTTTCTCTGGGTAGGAGAAGAGCTTTTTGCTGCCCAATTAGTTCTCAGGGTCAAAGATGAAAAAGAACTTTTGCAGGCCTTATTAAGGCCTCAAAAAGAAAATAGAAAAAAAATTTATCTTCAAGCCAAAGAAATCCTGGCTTTGCAAAAAGGAGGTCTTAATCTTGTCCTTAAACAACTTGCCCCCCTGTTACGCTTTTATTCCAGCTAGGTACGGCTCTACCCGTTTTCCTGGAAAAGCTTTAGCTGATATCCTGGGCAAGCCCATGTTTTTTCATGTCTACAAGCAGGCTAAAAAATGCCCTCTATTTCAAAATATCATTCTGGCTACCGACCATGAACTCATTGCCCAAAAGGCTCAGGAATTAAATGTTCCTGTAGTTATGACTGCTAACACCCACAAAAGCGGTACAGATAGGATATTAGAAGCAGCTCAGAAGTTAAATATAGATTCTAAATCCATAGTGGTAAATATTCAAGGTGATGAGCCTCTCTTACATCCTGCCATGTTAGAGGAACTGTTGACTCCCTTTAAGAATCCAGAAGTAAATATAACCACTTTGGCCAGAAATATTACCTTGGAAGAAGCCAAAAATCCCAATGTGGTAAAAGTAGTAATAGATAAAAACAACAATGCCCTTTATTTTTCCAGGTCTTTAATTCCCTATCCCAGGGAAGAAAATAAACTTTATCTTGGTCATATAGGACTTTATGCCTATAGATTTGCGTATTTAAAAATTTTTACAAGCTTAAAGCAAAGCTTTCTGGAAAAAGTAGAAGGTTTAGAGCAATTAAGACTATTAGAAAATGGTTATAAAATCTTTGTTCACTTGACCCAGCACTCTTCCTTTGGAGTGGATACTCCAGAAGACTTGCAAAAGGTTATAACCTTAATGAAAACTAACCAAGAAAAAGGAGAATAAACTATGAAGGCCTTATTGGTTCTAGAAGATGGAACTGTTTTTGAAGGAAAATCCTTTACAGGCCAGGGCGAAATAGGAGGAGAAGTAATCTTTAATACTGGCATGACTGGTTATCAGGAGGTACTCACAGATCCCTCCTATCTGGGACAGATCGTCTGTATGACCTATCCCCACATAGGGAACTATGGCGTAAATGAAGAAGATGTGGAATCAGAAAAAATTCAGGTAAATGCCTTTGTAGTTAAAGAATGTGTAAAAAAACCTTCTAACTGGCGTGCAAGTAAAAGTTTACCTCAATACCTAAAAGAACAAAAAGTATTGGGCCTTGAAGGCATAGATACCAGAGCCTTAACCAGACATATTCGAATACATGGTGCTATGCGGGCAATGATTTCTACTGAAGACTTAAATCCCAAAAGCCTCCAGGAAAAGGCGCAAAAACTTCCTCCCATGCAGGGTCAGGCCTTAGCCTATAAGGTCAGTTGTAAACAACCCTACCTCTTTGAAAATAAACCCGTACCTGTTAGCTTTACCCAGTTTAAATGGCAAAACAAGGGCTTACCCTTGGTGGTTTTTGATTTTGGAGTAAAATGGAGCATTTTGCGTTTACTGCAAACCTATGGCTTTGAAGTTCTGGTAGTACCTGCCACCACTACCTTTGAACAGGTTAAACAACTAAATCCCAAAGCGGTCTTCTTATCCAATGGGCCTGGAGATCCAGAACCACTTACAGATATAATTGCTACCACTCAAAAAATAATAGAACACTATCCTACAGCAGGTATCTGTCTTGGTCATCAAATTTTAGGCTTAGCTTTAGGAGGAAAGTGTTATAAATTAAAGTTTGGACATCACGCCTTAAATCATCCAGTAAAAGAATTAGCTACCGGTCATATTGAAATCTCTTCCCAAAACCATGGTTTTTGTGTAGATATAAGTAAATTGGACTTTTTAGAAGTAACCCACATAAATTTAAATGATAACACCTTGGAAGGATTTAAACACAAAAGTAAGCCCATTATGGCAGTACAACATCATCCAGAAGCAGGGCCAGGTCCTCATGACTGCCAGACCTTTTTTGCTCGTTTTTATGATTTAGTAGCAAACCATTAAACAAAGGAAAGAAAAAATGAGTGCCAATTTAACCCAGGCCAGGCGAAAATTAAATTCCATCCACTCTCTTTTAAAACAAAATAAAGTCCTGGCAGCCACCCAGGCCTTTTACGAGGGAGTTTTAACCTTTCTTAAAGAGCCTTTAATGAATAACGAAAAAAAAGAATTGGCAGAACTCATTGAAAAAAATCTTTATTATTTAAACCAAAACCCCAAACTAAGAGAAGTCTATCCTCTTTTAGTGGAATACAAGCCAGGAGAGGAAAAACAACTCCTGGAAAAGTTTAAAGAGATTTTAGAACTACTGCAGGAAGGCATAACAGAAGTAGCCCAAGAACAACTAGCTGCTCTGGAAAGAAAGAAAAAAGAAGAACTGAGCAAAGCTAAAAATTACTTAAAGGAAAAAAAAGTAAAGGAAGCAGAAGGGGTTTATGATGAGTTAATAAAGCAGTTCCAGGAAGATACTCAACTCAAGATAGAAATAAGCGACCAGCTCCTGGAAGCAGAAGCCTATGATTCTTCTTTAAAATATTTAAAAATGGCTTATAGAGAAGACCCCACCTCCATTCATGTCTTTAACCGACTGGGCATTGCTCTGAGAAAACTAAAGCGTTTTGAGGAGGCCAAAAAGGCTTACCACCACGCCTTAAAGCTCAATCCCCAAGATGAATATCTCTACTTTAATCTGGCTAGAGTTTATTTAGATGAAAAGGACCTGGCCAAAGCCAAAGAAATTGTAGAAAAGGCCCTGCAAATCAACCCCAATTTTGATGCTGCAGCTAAGATGCTAAAATTTATCAATAAAAAAATTAAATAAGGAGGAAATAAATGCGCATACTCTTAGTGGGTTCTGGAGGAAGAGAACACGCCCTTGCCTGGAAAATTGCTAAGAGTCCCTTAGTAAAAGAACTATACATTACCCCAGGAAACGGAGGTACAGAAAAACACGGAAAAAATGTACCCATAGAAGCAGATAACATCCCTGAGCTAGTTAAGTTCGCCCAGGAAAAGAAAATTAATTTAGTGGTTGTAGGACCAGAACTACCTTTAGTTCTGGGTCTTAAAAACGCCCTAGAAGAAGTGGGTATAGACTGTTTTGGCCCAGGGGCCTTTGCTGCTCAACTGGAAGGAAGCAAGGCCTTTGCCAAAAAAATTATGCACAAAACCAGTGTCCCTACTGCTGCTTTTGAAGTGTTTGAAGACTACCAAGAAGCTCTTGCTTATATAAAAAACAAATCTTTTCCAGTAGTTATAAAAGCAGATGGCCTGGCTGCAGGTAAAGGAGTGGTTATTGCCCAAAACCTGGAAGAGGCAAACACTACCCTTCAACAAATAATGGAAGAAAAGATTTTTGGAGCTGCTGGTAAAAGAGTAGTTATAGAAGAAGCCCTGCAAGGAGAAGAAGCTTCCTTTTTGGCCTTTTGTGATGGACAAAGGGTTAAGTACCTGCCCTCTTCTCAGGACCATAAGCGCATAGGAGAAAAGGATACTGGCCCCAATACTGGAGGAATGGGTGCCTACTCACCTGCTCCTATTTTACCGGATAAGGACATGCAAAAAGTAGGAGATATGGTGATTAAACCTATTATAGAGCACCTGGCGGAAATTGGTCATCCCTTTAAGGGAATTCTTTATGCAGGACTTATGCTAACTGCTGAAGGTCCCAAAGTCTTAGAATACAATGTACGCTTTGGAGACCCTGAATGCCAGCCTTTATTGATGCGCCTGGAAAACGACCTGGTAGAAGTAATGCTTGCCTGCGTTAAGGGAGAGCTGGATAAAGTAGAACTAAAAATAAATCCCAAAAGCACTCTTTGTGTGGTAATGGCAGCCCAGGGTTATCCTGGAAAGTATCCCAAGGGTATGGAGATAAAGGGCCTGGAAGAAGTGGAAAAAGACCCAGAAGTTATGGTTTTTCACGCTGGAACGACTCAAAAAGATGGTAAATACTACACCTCTGGGGGAAGGGTCTTAGGCGTAACAGCTCTGGGTAAAACCCTGATGGAAGCAAAGGAAAAGGCTTACCAGGCAGTGGATAAAATCTATTTTGACAATATGTGTTATCGCCGAGATATTGGAGATAAAGGAATAGCCAAGCTTTAAGACAAGGCCAAAAGTCTGGGAAAGGCCAGAGCCAAAATGGCCATTCCCAGACTAAGTTTTACCAACAAACCTAAAAACTTACCTAAAACCGCACCCTTGGCAGCCAGCAAGGATTCATCCCAGGATTTACCACTCAACCTTTCAGTAAACAAGCCTCCCAGATAAGCTCCCAGCAAACCACCTATAATGGCACCTAAGCCCAGGAAAAAAGGGGCTCCCAGAATAGCTCCTCCAATGGCCCCAATAATAGCTCCCACATTACCCTTGCCACTAAGGCCGTACTTTTTACCTCCCCAGTACTGTCCCAACCACTCCAGAATTTCTCCGCTTAAGGCCAGAAAAACAAGTCCTAACCACCACATTAAAGAAGCGGAAAAGGAGGCGTTAAAGTAATCAAAAATCCCCAGACTAATTAAAACAAGCCAGTTACCAGGCAGGCTAAAAAAATTAAGAGCCCAAAAAACAATAAGTAAAAACAAAAAAAGATAAATCATTTTAACAGGATTCTACCTCTTTGAAAGAAGAACAAACTTTCACCAACAGATAGACCAAAGGAGTATCCAATAAAGCTATGCCCCATTTAATGATTAACTGCCCAGCAATAATGGGTAAAATGGGCATGCTACCGTAAAAAGCTATGCCTATAAACAAAACTGTATCAATTACCTGAGAGACAATGGTGGAGAGATTATTTCTAAACCAGAGATGTCTTCCCTGAAACCTATCCTTCCAGAAATGAAAGGCCCAAACATCGTGAGCCTGACTTACCAAATAGGCAATAAAAGAAGCTAAAATAATCCTGGGAGTTGAACTCAAAATGGTATTAAAGGCCTGTTCATGAGGCCAAAAGGATGCTGCTGGTAAAAGCAAAGCGCCTTTTATTAAAAGTAAGCTAATTAATACAGAAATAAAACCACCCCAAACCACTCGCTTGGCCACATCCTTCCCCCAGATTTCACTAATCACATCTGTAGCTACAAAGGTAATGGAATAGGCCAGCACACCTGCAGGAACTACCAATCCTCCCAAAAGTACAATCTTGGAGGCCAAAACCTGGGAAATAACCAGACTACCGGTAAAAGCTGAGATGAGTAAGATAAGGGCAAAATTTTTGTTCTCCATCTTTTATTTTACCTCCACTTCCTTACTTGCTTCTTCTACTTCTTGGACAAATTTTTCTCTAGCTTCTCTTAACCTTTGAGCTAGATTGGCGTCTTTTAAAGCCAGAATTTGGGCAGCCAGCCAGGCTGCATTTTTGGCTCCAGCCTTATCAATGGCCACAGTGGCTACAGGAAACCCAGGAGGCATCTGCACAGTGGACAAAAGGGCATCCAGTCCACCTAAGCTGGCATTTATGGGAATACCGATTACAGGTTTTAAAGTCTTGGAAGCCACCACCCCTGCCAGATGGGCAGCCATGCCTGCAGCACAGATAAAAACTTCACATCCCTTTTCTTCCATTTCTTTAATCAAGGTTGCTGTCCTTTCAGGGGTTCTATGGGCAGAAGTAATGGTCATAAAATAATCAATACCCAATTCCTCCAGTACCTGACTACAGGGCTTAACCTTATCCAGGTCTGACTTACTACCCATAAAAATAGCTACCTTTGGCATTAATTCCTCCTTATTTTTACTTGTCTCTCAAATCTATTACCCGCACAGCCTTACCCTGGGATTTGGGCAAGGAATTGTGCTCTACCAACTCTACCCGGGGAGTGATTAAAATTTCTTCTCGCAAACTCTTGGCAATACTTTGTTGTAACTGTTTTAAGACACGCATGTCTTCTACAAAATATTCATCCTTTATCTCCACCTTAATTCGCATCTGGTCCAAATGCCCCTCTTTATAGAGTTCAATTACATAATTTTGTCCCACTTCTTTTCTGGCCATCAAAACCTTTTCTATTTGCATGGGATAAATGTTAACACCCTTTAGGATAATCATATCATCAGCACGGCCAGTAATTCTATCGATTCTTCTATGCTCACGGCCACACAAACACCTGCCAGGCAAGAACCTGGTCAAATCCTTGGTCCTATAACGAATAAGGGGCATACCTTCTCTGGTCAAAGTGGTCATGACCAATTCTCCCACTTCTCCTTCTACCACTGGCTCCAGGGTAGTGGGATTTAGAATTTCAGCCAGATAAGCATCTTCCCAAAGGTGCATACCCTCCTGATATACACACTCAAAGGCCACTCCAGGACCATTCATCTCTGAAAGTCCATAGGAATTATAGGCCTTTACTCCGTAAATTTCTTCGATTCTCTTTCTGGCCTCTTCTGTATGTGGCTCTGCTCCAATGAGAAAAATTCGCAAGTTTAACGACCTGGGGTCAATTCCCAATTCTGCAAACACAGTGCTTAAATGCAGGGCATAAGAAGGAATAATGTGCACCACACTTACTTTAAAATCCTGCAACAATTTTATCTGGCGTTTACTATTACCAGCTCCAGCTGGAATGGTTAAACACTTTAACCGTTCTGCTCCGTAATGAATGCCCAGGCCACCTGTAAAAAGGCCATAACCACTCATATTTTGAAATACATCTTCCTTACTTACCCCTACCATATAAAGACACCTGGCCATAAGCTCTGCCCAGGTGTTTAAATCATTTTCTGTATATAAAATGGCAGTAGGAGCACCTGTAGTGCCAGAAGAAGCATGCAAGCGAACCATTTCTGAAACAGGCCTGGTTAGGAAACCCAGAGGGTAATGTTCTCGCAAATCTTCTTTAGTGGTAAAGGGAAGCTTGCTTACCTCACTTAATTCTTTAATATCCTCTGGTTCAATTCCCTTTAGTTTCCTGGAATAAAAAGGAGATTTTTTGGCTTCCTCTATGACCTTGCGAAGCCTGATTAGCTGTAAGGACTCTATCTCCTCCCTAGACAAACGCTCCTCTGGATGCAAAAAATCCATTTTCCCTCCCCCTTATATCTATTTGGAAAATGAAAAAGTTCTTTTAACCTTCAGAAGGTGCTGGGATATCTGATAGGTTTTCAAAAGCAGTATAACGCCCCAAATAGGCCAGCTCTACCACGCCAATGGGACCGTTTCTCTGCTTGCCAATAATAATCTCAGCAATGCCTTTTTTAGGATTGTCTTCTTTTTTGTTGTAAACCTCATCTCTATACAAAAAGATAATCAGGTCTGCATCCTGCTCTATAGCTCCAGATTCTCGCAAATCCGACAGTTTAGGCCTTTTGTCTGTACGCTCTTCCACCTTGCGGTTAAGCTGGGATAAAGCTACCACTGGCACTTCCAATTCCTTGGCCAGGGCCTTTAAAGACCTGGAAATCTCTGAAATTTCCTGCTCTCTGGAATCAATGGTCCTACTGGCCTTCATCAGTTGCAAGTAGTCCACTATCACCAGGCCTAAGCCCTGTTCAGCCTTTAGCCTTCTACTTCTAGCCCTAATTTCAATGGTACTAAGGGCTGGAGTATCGTCTATAAAAATAGGGGCCTGGGATAAGGCCGAAGCAGCATCTGTAAGTTTAATAAAATCCTCATCACTGACAAAACCAGTGCGTAAATTTTTCAAGTCCACCTTTCCCCAAGAACAAAGCATTCTCATCATCAATTGTTCTTTGGACATTTCCAGGGAAAATATGGCCACAGGAGTTTCGGTCTGGACTGCAGCTCGCATGGCCACATTTAAGGCAAAGGCAGTTTTCCCCATACTGGGCCTACCAGCAATAATAATCAGGTCTGTGGGCTGAAACCCTGCTGTCAGCTCATCCAGTTTATAATAACCAGTGGGAACGCCTGTAACTATTTCTTTTCTTTCAATTCGCTGTTGAAGTTCTTCAAAAACCTTGGAGCTTAACTCCTTACTGGAAACAAAAACAGGTTTTATGGAGCTTTCAGCCAGACTAAAAATTTTTCGCTCTGAATCATCTACAATTTCTTTAATATCCCTGCTTTCCTCAAACCCATCTGTGATAAGCTCTGTACCTGTTTCAATAAGCCTTCTTCTGGTGGACTTTTCCTTTACAATTTCCGCATAATATAAGGCATTGGCACTGGTAGCCACTGCTTCGGGCAAACTGGCCAGATAAAGAGGCCCACCCACTTCTTCCAATTTATTCTGTTTTTCCAGTTCGCTGGTAACAGTAAGCAAATCTATGGGCTTATTTTGACGATGCAGTTCCAAAAAAGTGGAAAAGATAAGTTTATGCTGGGGATAATAAAAATCTTCCGGGACCAGTAAATCTACAATGGAAAAAAAAAGACTGGCAGATAAAAAAACCCCCCCCAGGACTGCTTTTTCCGCTTCTAAACTGTGGGGGGGGACTCTTCCTAATACTTCCTGGGGGGAAGCAAGATCTCCCCCCTTTTTTTTACTTTTAGCCCTGTTCCTGGGCTTCTTCGCTTCCATGCTTAATAACTTTTACCTTTAAGGTAGCGCGCACATCTGGATGTAATTTTACTTCCAGTTCGTACTCACCCAAAGCTCGAATAGGCTCAGGAATAACTATCTTGCGCTTGTCAATTTCATAACCCAACTCTTGAACCTTATCCGCAATATTGGCAGCAGTAACAGCACCGTAAAGTTTGTCTCCTTCACCCACTCTTACTTCCAATACCACTTCCAGCTCTTCCAATTTTTCCTTTAATTCCTGAGCAGCAAAACGGATAGCATCCATTTTTTCCTGCAATTTTTTCTTTTCTCTTTCAAAAAGCTTCAAGTTCTTTTCTGTGGCCAGCATGGCCAAACCCTTGGGAAGAAGATAATTCCTGGCATACCCAGGCTTTACCTCTACTACATCTCCCAAACGTCCCAAATTTTCTATATCTGCACGAAGTACAACTTGCATGGTTCCTCTCCTTAAATACTCATGGTCTTCTTTTTCACTTCAGTGCTGTGAACAGTAGTGTAATACATCAAAGCCATCTGCCTAGCTCTTTTAATTGCTCTGGTTAAAGCTCTTTGGTGTTTGGCGCAGGTACCAGTAATTCTGCGGCCAATAATCTTGCCTCTTTCAGTTACAAATTGTTGCAAAATATCAGGACGCTTATAATCCAGGACCAAAGTCTCATCTGCACAAAAACGGCAGTATTTCTTACGGGGGATAAATTTACGCACTCTATTATTACTCATTTACTTCCTCCTTCTTGGCCTCAAAAACATCCTCCAATTTAACAGTTACAAACCTGAAAACATCTTCCATTAAACGCAAGTTCCTTTCCAGCTCTGCAACATGTTGAGGGGGAAGACCATATTCCAAACGTACATAATATCCTCTGGTTTGCTTTTTTACAGGATAAGCAAGCTCTCTCATCCCCCAATCATCTACCAAAGCCAATTCTCCACCATCTCTTTTGATGATTTCAGCGATTTTGTCCACCAACCCCTGCTTTTCTTCTGCAGAAAGCTCTGGACTGAGCAAAATCAAAGTCTCATACTTTCTCAACATACAACCTCCTTTTGGACTTTTGGCCCCTGCCTGCTCTAAAAACAGGTGAAGCAAGGAAACAAAACTACTTAGAAAGAAAATTTTGCTCTGTCAAGCAACTCCTTTTCCCTTAATTTTTCCTTAAAAGACAAAAAAGATTTTTTTGAGTGAAGGTAGCTAACTTTCCTATCATTAGTATCCTCTTGACCTATTTTTGAAATTTTTTAGTTAATGGAAAAATGCCTATCTTTTAGCTCTGATACCTCCAAGCATTTACCTGGCTTTAAATTTATATTCTTCATCGCCAATCACCTCTTTGGTGTATTTTACTTTTCTTCTATTTTTTCTTTTAACTACTTAATTACAAAAATTTAGAGATAACTTGTCAGTACCTTCTTAAAAATAAAACTTACCACAAAGAAGATAACATCTTTTGTTTTCTTTAAACTTTATTTTTCACAATCTCTTTCCAGTTTTCTATCAAATGTCAAAATTATTCCCTTCTTTTGCTTAGACTTCAAGCACAAAACCCAATCAAGCAAGCTTACCCCAGAATTATTTAAAACATAATCAATTGCATTTAACAATATTTCCTTTTCTTTACCAATAAACCCCTTATACAGTAATAATTTCTTTAAGCTAATCAATGCTTCTTTTTTGGGTACCTTGTAAAAATTAACCAATACATAGTAAGCTTCCAGCAAAACTTCTGACAAAATGTATCCACTAACCTTTCCTGTTTTTAATAACGAAAAAGTTTCTTTAAGCTTATGGAATTGTTCAGGTTTATCTTTTAGTAAATACCTTAAAATAACATTGGTATCAAGAAAAACAACTTTGCTCATATATACTTTTCTCCTCTTTTTTCCCAGGAAATTTGCCTTTCCTGTTCAAAAGATACCCCCTTTTTAGCATATTTAGAAAGTGACCCCGCCACATCCTCGATAGGTTCAATCTTGATTACATTATCTTCAACTTTAAACTTTATAATATCAGTGCCAAGTAAGTCCCTTATTTTTTTAGGAATTGTTACTTGACCTTTACTACTTATTTTACCAATTACTTCTATGTTCATACCAAGCCTCCATTACTATGCTTTACTTAAAAACATAAACTTTACTTAGCAAAGAGTCAATATTAGCATAATTCATCCTGAAAACCTCTATCACCTTTCTTATTACCTTACCGTTCTTTAAAAAAATAGGGCAAAAAAAATACTAAAAATAGCTTAAACACTTGCCAACCAGGACAACTAGTTAAAAATGAAGCAAGCAATTAAAATCCTTTGCTTGACCAGGTCTTGGGCTAGGTGTATACATCCAGTTCTAAATGGCTTACAATCCAAGGAGGAAAATATGTTTGGTATAGGCATCCCAGAACTTATTATTATTTTGGTCATCGTGCTCATTATCTTTGGAGCGAATAAACTACCTGAAATAGGCGCGGGTATGGGTAAGGCTATCAAAAACTTTAAAAAGGCCACTTCTGAGCCAGATGAAATTGAAGTTTCTCCAGAAAAAGAAAAAGTAAGCTCTAGTGAAAGCAAAGAAAAAGAAAGTAGTAAATAATATATCCCTCTTATTGACCAATTAGGGTTTCTCTATCTATTTTAGAGAAACCCTTTTCTTTACTTTTTCCTGACTTTTCTATTAACCTAAAACACATGGTTTTAAAATTTAATCATAAAAACAAAGGAAATCTATTTTTAAAACCTATAGAGCTGGTCAAACTCTTTTTATTTTTAGGTTTATTCTTTTTATTAGCTTACTTTAGTTTAAACAATCTCACTTATCACTGGCAGTGGTATAGAATTCCTCAGTTCTTTGGAACTTTTGAAGCTGGCGATTTTATTCCCGGCCCTTTTCTAAAGGGGCTGGTAGTTACTTTAAAGATTACCTTGCTCAGTCTTATTTTTACCCTTTTCTTTGGTTTTTGTACTGCTTTTTTACGCCTTTCTTCCTCCTTTACAGCCAATTTTATTGCCAAAGTGTACCTGGAGAGTATTCGCAATACTCCTTTACTTATTCAAATACTTTTTAATTACTTTGTCCTGGCTCCTATTTTTGAACTTTCAGCCTTTACAGTAGCAGTGCTTTCTTTAAGCCTTTTTGAAGGAGCTTATGCCTCAGAAATTATTAGGGCTGCCATTTTGTCTGTCCCCAAAGAACAATGGGAAGCCGCCTTAAGCACCGGGCTCAATACCAGGCAAGCCTATCTTTATGTTATTTTTCCCCAAAGTCTTTTGCTTCTAATCCCACCTCTTACCAGTCAAATAGTTTCCCTTTTAAAGGATTCTTCCTTGGTAAGCGTGATTGCCCTTTATGATTTAACCATGCAGGGGCAGGTAGTTGTTTCCAACACCTTTTTGACCTTTGAAGTCTGGTTTACTATAGCCGGGATATATTTAACTTTGGCCCTGGCTATTGTTTTTGTAGTGCACATCCTGGAAAAAAAACAAACTAAATTTAAACTTAGCTTAGACAGGAGGTAAAGATGTTTAAGAAAATTTTAGTTCTCTTTTTAAGTATGTTTTTGCTTTTTTCCTCTCTTACCTGGGCCAAGGAAGTAAGGGAAAAGCTGGTGGAAGAAAGTACTCTGGAAACCATTTTAAAAAGAGGCGTGCTTAAAGTGGGTATGTCCACCTTTGTGCCCTGGGCCATGAAAGACAAAGAGGGTCAATTAATTGGCTTTGAAATAGATGTGGCCAAGCGCCTGGCCAGGGACATGGGAGTAAAGGTACAGTTTGTGCCTACCAAATGGTCAGGCATTATCCCGGCCTTACTTACAGGTAAGTTTGACATTATTATTGGAGGGATGAGCATAAGGCCTGACCGCAACCTGAAGGTAAACTTTTCTATTCCCTATGATTATTCAGGTATGTCTCTGGTGGCCAACAAAAAGCTGGCCCAAGGCTTTTCCCGGCTAGAAGACTTTAATAAATCAGAAGTACTTATTGCAGCCAGATTGGGCACTACTGCAGCCAAGGCAGCAGAAAAGTATTTTCCCCGAGCCCAATTAAAGCTTTTTGACGACGAAGCCCAGGCCATTCAAGAACTTTTAAATGGAAGAGTGCACGCAGTAGTAGCCTCTGCTCCCCTGCCTGCCTTTAAGGCCCTGGAATATCCAGAGCAGTTGTTTTTGCCCATCTCTGGCACTTTTACTAAAGAACCCATTGGCTTTGCCATTCGTAAAGGAGACCCTGACTTTTTAAACTATTTAAATAGCTGGATTAGGGTGGTGGAAGCAGAAGGCTGGCTCCGAGAAAAACACCACTACTGGTTTGAAACCAAAAACTGGGAACACCTTTTAAAGTAGTTTAAAGTTATCTCAACCTTAAGAGATGCTAAAGAAAAAAATAAAATTTACCCTTTTAGACCTCTTCCTGCTTACAGGACTTGGCCTTTTAGGGGTATATGTTTTTTTAAAGGTAAAAAACAACCTCAACTACAACTGGGATTGGCAGTTCATTTTTCATTACTTATTCTTTATTGACCCTGCTACAGGCAAAATCCAGAGCAACTACCTCTTACAGGGCTTTTTTACCACCATTAAGTTAAGCCTGTTTACCACTTTGCTGGCAACTCTTATGGGAAGCGTGCTGGGGCTTATGCGCATAAGCCCCAGTTTTTTAAAAAAAAGCCTCTCTACTTTTTATGTCCAAAGTATTCGCAACCTTCCGCCCTTAGTGGTGCTGTTTATTTTTTACTTTTTTATTGGAGACCAGATTTTTCCTCTCTTTTCCCTGGAAAACACCATCTTAAAGCTTTCTCCCAGCACCCAAAAAATACTTAACTTTCTGTTCGTACCCCCAGAACAAATCACCTCTTTTTTATCTGCCCTTTTAGCCATGTCCATTTACGAAGACGCTTATATTGCCGAGATAGTCAAAGGTGGTTTAAATTCCATCCCCAAAGGACAGTGGGAAGCTGCAGCCAGTCTGGGCTTTTCCTATAGCCAGCAATTAAGAATGGTCATTTTTCCCCAGGCCTTTTCCAAAATCTTGCCTCCTTTAGCTGGTCAATTTATCTCCATAATCAAGGACTCTTCCATAGTCTCAGTTATTTCCATTCAGGAACTTACCTTTCAGGGCATGGAACTTATGAGCTCCACCTACAAGACCTTTGAAATCTGGATTACCATTACCCTGCTCTACTTTTTGCTCACCTATTCCCTTTCCTGGATACTAGGCAAGCTAGAACTAAGGCAAAACCAGTCTTCATTTTTTGTAGAATAGACTTTTTAATCTCAATTTTTTGTAGAAAACCCTGGTAAAAAGTTCAAAGTTTTCTGCCAGAACCTAAAGATTAACACTCCTTTTATTCATCTTGTCATCTGGAATAAAATTTGCTAGAAGTTTTTTAGAAAATTTTAATCTAGGAGGTTTTATAATGTCTCAAAATCAAAACAACAGGCAAAAGGGTTTTACCCTCATTGAAATCATTGCTGTACTGGTAATCCTGGGAATCCTGGCTGCAGTGGCTGTACCCAAGTTTGTAAGCCTACAAGAAGAAGCCAGAAAAAAAGCTGCAAGTGGTTTAATCGCCTCTATCCAATCCGCCTTAAGCATGAAATATGCAGAAGAGTTATTGAAAAACAATGGAGATACAAATGCAAGCTGGAATGCATTACCAGCTGACAATACTTGTGATGATTTAGTATCTTTAGATGGTTATGATGGATATACAGCTGCATGTAGTGGTGGAAGATCAAGCAATGTTATAACTATTACTGTAACAACTCCAGATGGGGAAAATATCACCGGCAACTTTACCAATCCAAACTCCTAACCAACTTTTATGGCCTCTAAAGCTGGCTTTAGTTTGCTAGAGATTCTGGCTGTTTTGGTTATAATGGGTGTTTTAATGGGCATAGTCCTTTCCAGGGTAACCTTTTCTCCAGAACAAGAGGTTACCCTGGAAGAAATAAAAAACCACCTGCGCTACGCTCAATTAAAAAGTCTCAACTCAGACTATCTTTGCGGGATAAGGTTTGAAAATAAAAAATACTTCTTTTTTTGTGACTTTAATGCCAATCAAAAAATAGACCCTGAGGACCAATTACTGCTGCCTGGCGAAAACAATAAGGAAGTAGAAGTTTCCTTTTTGCAACAAAACTTACAAATAGTATATGACAACTGGGGAAGGCCCTTTCAAGACCTTTTACTCAGTACTCCTTTAGAGGGAAACCTAAACTTAGGGCAGGGACAAACTCTCTATGTTACCAGAGAAACAGGTTTTATTCCCTAAAAAGCAGGGATTCTCCCTTTTAGAACTCATAATTACCCTGGTAGTAGGAGGTATTTTAGTAGCCACCATTTACACCCTGACCCGTACTCATCCTTTGAATAGCGTCGAGCCATTACTTTTCTTACAAAAAAATTCCAGGTTGGTACAGGCAATGGAAGAAATAAATGGTTATTACCGCTGGCTTATCCAGGAAAACGCCTTAACCGACTTAGAGAGCTTTGCCCAGGAAATTCCTGCCAGAGTAAAGGCCATTGACTCCAACCTGAAAGTACAAACAGAATTTATTGACTTTAATGCTGAACATAAAGAAACTTCTGATACGCAAAATAAAAAAAGGTTTTTAAAAGTTAGTTTAAGTAATGATAAAATAACCATTTTTAACTTGTTTACCAGATGAACAAAAAACAGGGCTTTACTCTTTTAGAACTGGTTTTGGTGCTTATTATTGTGGGTATAATTACCCTTTTTTCTCCCTTTGGCCTGATGGAAGCAATAAATAGCTATCTTGCCAGCAAGCAATATAGCGAATACAATCTCAAAATAAGCGTGGCTCTTTCGAGAATATCCAGAGAATTAAAAGAACTCCACAGTGTAAGTAAATATACCAGCCAGTCCATTACCTATAAAAGAGATAATCAAGATTATACCTTAAATCTGGTAGGAGATGAATTAAAGATAAATGGCTATACCCTTTTAGATAAAGTAAGTGCGTTTAAGCTCCAGCTGGAAAAGGTAGATGGAAATAGCTGGCAACTTTCTGATTCGATAGAAGAGTTAAGCAACATACTTATTTCTTTAACCGTCAATACCTCTCCACCAATAAGCATTAACTTTGGGCTTAACCCCTGGTTTAACGATACCTATAATGGACCAAGGAAAAAATGAGAAAAAAGCAAAAAAGTTTAAAATCAGAACAAGGATCTGTGCTTCTTTTTATAACCATTGTCCTTTTAATAGCCCTGCTTTTTGCAGCTGGCTTATATGTACTTTCTTCCACTTCTCTTTTTAGCCAGCCTCTATCCACCTTAGGAGAAAGGACTACTTATCTGGCAGAAGCAGGCTATCGTTATGCCGCCAGTGAATTTTTAAATGAAGAAGACATCGTAAGTAAATTTAATCGCCTGGAGGAGCTGGACAAATCTAGCTTTCAATTTCAGGATGGCTCCAGTTTTACTTTGCACATCTATCCTTATTTTTTGCGAGTTTCTTCAGACTACAATGAAGCTACCACCATAATCTTAAAAGCTCCTGGCACTCTGCCCACTCACTTAAACTTCCCAGCAGAAGGCAATCTAAAAATAAACTCTGAAACCTATAGCTATACCCAGGGGACAAAAATTGATAGTTCTCAAGTAAAAGTCACTTTAAACCAACCCATTACAGTAAGTGCCAATGCTCATGCCTACTTTGTCTTTTACCCCAAATACTCGCAAACTTTAACTACTGGCTCCTCTTTAGTCCTGGCAGGTAATGATACTCTTTTTTCCATACTACCCCTACGCAATGGATATATTGAAATAAATGGAGAAAACTATTTTTACCACTTCAAGGAAGAGGGCTCTATTGTTTTAACTGAACTAAGAAAAGAAGATGGGACTAATTTTAATATTTCTATTGATGAAGATACTGAAGTACTACTTAAAACCAGTGCTATTATTGAATCTGAAGGAATAGTGGGGCAAAGTCCTTTAAAGGTAAGTAGAAAAGTAGCTTACTACATTCCCATTACTGATGAACTAAAAATCCCAGGAGGTGGAGAAGAAGCTGTACCTCTAAGTAATGAACCAGGCGGACAAGATACCTTTGAAAACCTTAACAACTGGGATACAGGAAATAATCATGCCAACCAATATGTAGATACTAACTCCAAAATAGGAACCAATCATGGATATTTTAAAAATAGAATGGCTAATTTTCACGACCTGCCTTTAGTTTTAGACTTAAACCCTGTACTTATGGAGTCTGGTACTCAGGCCAATTTAAGGGCTATCTGGGGAAATAGCTTTGACAATGTTTATGTAGTAGGAGATGGGGGAATTATTTTGCACTATGATGGCAGTTCCTGGAATAAGATGACCTCTCCTGTAGAGAAAAATTTAAGAGATATCTATGGGTTTGGCAGTAAGGGAGAAGAAAAAATCATCGCTGTAGGAGATGAAGGAACAATCCTGAAGTGGGAAGGAAATAACTGGGAAAAAGTTTTAATGAAAGATGGTAGAACCTTTAGTGTCTCTGACCTTTATGCAGTGTGGGGTACTAGCTGGAATCACATTACCACTTATGGAGATTACGGCACCAGTCCCTTTAAGTGGTATAGAGAGGCAGGAAATTGGTACAGAAAAACCTGGGCAGGTTGGCCCTGGAATAGCTGGTATTATGAGCGTATATATTTCTCAAATGGAATTCAATGGCGACCCTATGATATAACTAGTTGGGAAGATAGACATTTTAGAAAAAGCTGGGAAATAGAAAGTAATGGAAATACTTCCATTTTTATTTGCGGGCAAACTACCCAGGGTAAGGCCTTTATTTTTCGAGAAAAGCCAGATCAGGAAGCATATTTTAAAACTTATAAAAAAATAAGCTCTTTTAATAGTATCTGGGGAAGTAATTTAAATGATATATATGTAGTTGGAAGTAAAGGAAATATATATCACAATAACAAGCAGGGAGAGGAAAATAGTTGGAACCCCCAAAACTCTCCTACCAGTAATAACCTAAACGGCATCTGGGGACAAAATTGTGGTAATCTAGTCTATAGTGTGGGAGATAAAGGCACTTTAATTTATAAAGTAGAAGATTCTTCCTGGACAAGCTTAGATTTAAACAACATCACCAAGGAAAATCTAAATGAAGTCTGGTCAGATGAAAAGGTGGGTATTTATGCAGTAGGAGATAAAGGGACTATTCTCTTCTTGGGTTATGTGGAAAATCCCTATAAATACTTCATTTTACCCTTAAAAAAGTTGCAGGAATTATCCAATTTCTGGCAAAATAACAACAAACTTCTCACCTATACAGCTCAGGTCAAAATAGGTTGGGGTTATAAACTAAAATATGCAGCTACTGGCATAAACTTCAGGTGGGCAGAAAACCTGGAATACAAAGACAAATATGAAGGTTATGGTGTGTCTTTTATGTTTTACCGACCCAGTAGTGAAGAATGCACCAATGACTATATCCCCAATTCTATAAAGCCCTTTTATAAAACCGATAAAGAAGTAGCCAATAAGTTACTTCTGGTTCTCTGGAAACAAGAGGTAAAACAAGGACAGATAAAAAGGACCTGGATTGCCTATAAAGATTTAACTGAGGATGTTAAAATTTTAGGAGACAGCTGGCAATATAGTGGACGGCTGGAAGATTTAACTTCCCTATTCTTAAGAATAGAAGAAAAGAAAATAAATGGTCAAAAGGTAAATGAGGTAAAAATCTTTTATGGTGATGCTTCCACCAATCCCAGAGAAAGCCACATTGCAGACAATCTGTACGACAATACCAACAGAAAAGCCTATAATCCAACTTATTCTAAGACAACATCACCTGTGCCCATTACCTGGCCTCTCTGGGATTTAAGTGCCTGGCAAGAATCCTCAGATTTTTTTACCCTAATTAGAGATGTGTCTGTGGCTGCAAATCCTCAACCAGCTACTTCTGCCATTCACTATTGGATTTTAAATCCAGAAGTAAGTGAGGCAACTTTGCTGGAAGATGAAGCTACCATCCGTCTAACTCAATTTACCTCTCCAGAAGGAGATAAATTTTATAATGACACAGGACAAAATGCCCATTCCAGACCAGAAATAGGACTGCATGCTTTTGGAGATATACAGAGTATAGATAGCAATACCTTTGTTAGCTTTAGTGAATTTGCCCTTTCTCTGGGCAAAAGTGAGGCAGGTATAGACCAGGATGCAGCCTTTGGAACTTTATATTAATAAGAGGCCTTAGCCATGAAAAACAAAACCTTTTTTTTGACCCTTATTTTTCTTTTTAGCCTTTGTGCTCAGGGGTTTTCTTTAGTTTACCTTCCAGACAAAAAAGAAAAAATACAAAAAGAAAGTTTAAAAGAAGAAAATAAAACCATGCTAGAAGTCAAAAAAGAAAAGAAAAGAGAAATAGAAGTAAAAACCAAAGAAGGTAAAACCATCAAAATACAACAACGCTAATCATCTAAGTACAATTCTTTTATCTGTCCATAGAAGCTAGCAAATTCTCCTCTTAAAATAGATTCTCTGGCTTTTTTAGCTAAATTTACAAAGTAATGTACATTGTGAATGGTATTTAAACGATAGCTTAAAAGTTCTCTAGAAACATAAAGATGCCTTAAATAAGCTCTGGAAAAGTTTTTGCAAGCATAGCAGGAACAATTGCTATCTAAAGGTCTTAAATCCCTTTTATACTCTTCTCTTTTAATGTTAATTTTGCCCTGGGAGGTATAAAGGGTTCCATTACGGGCATTTCTGGTGGGCAAAACACAATCAAACATGTCAATACCTGCCCTTATTCCTTCCACAATATCCAAGGGCTTGCCTACTCCCATAAGATAACGAGGCTTATGCTCTGGAAGCAAAGGAGCTGTAAAATACATAAATTTTAGCATCTCTTCCTTGCTTTCTCCCACACTAAGGCCCCCAATGGCATAGCCAGAAAAGGGTATGGCTGTAATCTGCCTGGCACTTTCCACTCGTAAATCTTTAAAAAAACCTCCCTGCACTATGCCAAAAAGTAGTTGCTTTCCTTCAGGATAATATTCCCTACACCTTCTGGCCCAATAAGTAGTAAGTCCCACTGAAGCCCTGGTATAGTCATAATCAGCTCCATAGGGCACGCATTCATCCAGGACCATCATGATGTCTGAGCCCAGATTTTTTTGAATTTCAATGGCCTTTTCTGGAGAGAAAAAATGCTTGGAACCATCCAGGTGAGAAGAAAATTCCACTCCTTCTTGCGTTATTTTACGCAACTTGGCCAAACTAAACACCTGAAATCCACCCGAGTCAGTTAAAATGGGATAGGGCCAGTTCATAAACTCATGTAACCCACCCAAATCTCTAATTAATTCATCTCCAGGCCTTAAATAAAGGTGATAGGTATTGCCCAGAATAATCTGCGCACCTGCTTCCTTTAAATCCTCAGGGCTCAAACTTTTCACACTGGCCTGCGTACCTACTGGCATAAAAACAGGAGTTTTAATAAGGCCATGGGCTGTCTGCAAAAGCCCTGCTCTAGCCTGGCCTTCTTGTTTTTCTAGTTTAAACTCTCCAATTGCTAACTTTTCTTTGTGCATTAACTTTACCCTTGAAATAAAAATTCAAACTCTTTTTTACAAAAAAATATCCCCTTTTAAAATAAAGGGGATAGGAAAACACTTTTTTAAATAAATTTAATTAATTCCAAGCTTGGGACAAATATCTGCTAAGGGACACTTCTGACAATCTGGTTTCCTGGCCTTACAAATCTCTCTGCCCAGGTAAACCAGCAAATGGTTTACCTTTCCCCACTCTTGGCGAGGGAAAATAGCCATTAAGTCCTTTTCAATCTTGTCAGGGCTTTTCTCCCTACTAAGTCCCAGCCTAAAACTCAACCTTTTTACATGGGTATCTACAGCAATGCCTGCATTGACTCCAAAGCAATTGCTAAGAATGATATTGGCAGTTTTTCTAGCCACACCAGGAAGTTCCAACAGTTCTTCCATAGTGGAAGGGACTTTTCCACCATGTTTGGAACTTAAAATTTTAGCAGTATTAACGAGATTTTTGGCCTTATTGCGATAAAAACCTGTGGAACGAATAACTTCCTCCACCTCGGTTAAAGAGGCCTGAGCCAATGTTTCCGCATCTGGCCACTTTTTAAAAAACAAAGGGGTTACCTTGTTGACCCTTTCATCAGTACACTGGGCAGATAAAATGGTAGCTACCAAAAGCTCATAGGGATTTTGCCAGTTTAAAGCAGTTTTTAGAGGGTATAGCTTTTCCAGGCGTTTTAAAATAGTCAGGGCTAACTCTTTTGGATTCATTCCTTAATACCACTTAACTTCCAGTTCCAGGGTCTTTCTAATGCCCTTTTCCTTTTCCTTTTGACTGACTTCTATTTCTAGCTTAACCATTTCAGGCAGTTCCAGAATCACCTCTTCCTCTTCACTTTTTAACAACAAGTTCCCCTTTTCTAAATTATCAGCAAAATCCCGCAAAAAAGAAGCCAGCTCCCTTTTGTTTACTCTTTGCTCAAACTTAAAAATCTTGTTCTTACTCATAAAACACCTCATTTAAAAATGGCATTCAGCCTGTTTAAGTCCAGCCCCCTAATAATATTACCATTGTAAATAAAAGTAGGTGTGGCTGTAAAACCAAATTTATCTGCCAGTTCCTTTTGTTCTAAAATTTTGTTCTTAATCTCTTTAGAATTTACCAGTTTTTTAAACTTATCTTCTTTTCCACTTAATTTAGCAAAATAATTTACTATCTCCTCATCTTTTTTCTTACTCCAGTCCTTACTAAAAATCTCTGAAGAAAAGTCTTTGTCTAGCTGCAAACCTGCTTCAAAAATCTTTGCCAATAAAAAAGACTTTTTATGAGTTTCCAAAGGATAATTTAAAAAATAAACATCTAAATCTTTGGCTTTAGTAAGTTTAGATTCCAGAAAAGCATTGGCTTTTTTGCAAAAAGGACACTGAAAATCAGATATTTCTACTAAATAATTTTTTTCTTTTCCACTTCCCTTTAAATGCGTAAGTTTTTTAAAATCAAAATTATCTTTAAAATAAAGAGTCATGTATTTATTCAAAATATTTGTGCCTGTAGCCAGTTGAATAAAGTTTTGCGCCACCACTTCTCCATTGGTAAGGAAAAATTGGCTAAGTTTTTTGTTGGGTAGAGTTATCTCTGCCCTGACCAGGATAAATCCTTTAATTTCCTTAACATCGCTAATCTTTTCTACTTTAATTTGCTCTTTCTTTATATTTTTTCTGGCTAAATTAAGGGCCAGGTTATCTTTAAAATCCTTTAATACATCCTGGGCATAAACTGTCTGACCTAAAAGCAACAGAAACATTCCTAAAATAAGCAGTGTTTTTTTCATCTAACTTTCTCTTCAAAAGTAAATTTAACTTAGTTTTTGTCCACAATTGGGACAAAATCTGGCCTCTTCCAGAGCCACTTCCTCTCTACAGGTAGGACAGGACTTACCTACTGGCATTAATTCTACAATAAGTTCCCCTTCTTTTACAGGGACCATTTTCTTATCTTCCTGATAATTGGCAAACTTTAAGACCCTTTTTACCACTCCACTTACAGGAGATAGAACTGCCTTTTCCTGTTTCATCACAGAAATGTTAAAAAGTTCTTCTCCTTCTTTTACCCTATCTCCTGGCTTTACATGCATCACCCACAAATCACCATTGCAGGGCGCAGCCACTTGATAGGGATTTTTCGGATCAGCCATTTCCACTTCACCCTTCTCACTCCTGGTCCCTTCAGCCACCTTTACCTGATAAGTAAAAAATTCTGAATCCAGACTATATCGCACCACACTATTACCATTTTGGTCAGGCTGAGAAATATCTAAAATCACCAGAGTATGAGGTTTTCCTCTAGAATCAGTAAAATTAAGCTCCTGCTCTGGTTCCAGGCCTTCAAACCACACATCCAGGGGCAAATTATTGGAATCTCCAAACTGAGTCCTTAGATTGATGGTTTTCAGGGCATCTCCTGGATGATTTAAGTAATTGACCAATTCTTCCTCTGTAGGTTCCCTTTCAATAAGAGTAGCCAGTTTGCGACGCTCTGCTTCAATGTCAATGTCCACCAAATCTTCTAGGGGTGATTTTTCTGTCCTTTGTTGCAAAGCTTCCAGATACTTATCTCCAAAGGCACTTTCGTAAACCCAATCCGGTGGAAAGCCCAGGGGCAATTTTCCAAATTTACCCAGAAGTAAATTGCGAAAGGCATCATTACTATCTCTATAAATCAAAAGCCTATCTTTTTTGGTCTGTTCATCCAGCTTATCCTCAGGAAGAGTTACCACCTTTTCCAGTACTTCCAGAAGCCTTCTGACCTCTTTTTCTCCTCCTCTCTTGTAAGCCCCAGTAACAGCTAAAAAGGCTGTGTTCCAGGTAATCTGTGAACCTGGAGTTACATCGTGATAACGCACAACTTTGCGGATTCCAGCCAAGAAACGCAACATATAGGGAAGCAGGTGAATATAGCCTTGTTTCATGGCTCCTTCTTGAGAAGAAGAGGTAGCTCCGCCAGGCATGCCATGCTCTACCACATCATAATCAATTCCCTGAAAGTAAGGAGCAGTATAACGGTCATAATAGGGCATAATCTGTTTTAAGACAAAATTACACTTTCTAATCATTTCTTTATTTAAATTGGTCTTTAAACCAAGCTCTTCTAAGTAAGCAGCAGTAGAAAGCACTTCTCCCTGACCATACCAGCGCACTGCAGCCCCAATAGCTGTATCTACTATTTTAGCTCCTGCTTTAGCAGCTTCAGCTACAGCAGGCACAAAAAGGCCATCAGTATAGTGTCTATGGTAGTGAATAATCAGGTCTGGATATGCCTTTTTAATCGCTGTTACCAGCTCACGCATAAACTTAGGCGGACAAACTCCAGCCATATCCTTAAGGCCTAAAATAATGAGCTTTTGGGCTTGTTTTAAAGAAACTCCAGCAACCTTTTTCACCATTTCTAAAATTTCTTCCACAACTCCCAGATAGTGGGCCACATCAAATCCTTTAGCATAAGAAAGAGAAATGGCTGGTTCAAAAATATTGCTGGAAGAATTTAAAACCACTTCAGCCAGAGGATACATATTTTCTATGTGGTTTAAGAAGTCAAAACAGCGCACCACATCATAATGTTCACAAATCATTTCACCAGTAAGGCGCATTAAATTTTTAGGCTGGGGTTTATAACCCAGGAGATTGGTAGAGCGTACTAAAATTTGTTTTAGGGTTTTAGGAGCAAACTGATTCCATTCTTTAGCTTCTGTAAAAGGATAGGTCATATTGGCCAACATGGCCACATGATAATGAGCACCTCCGCCATTTTCTATGGAAAAGAAACCACAATTATCCAGGTAAGGGCCAATAAGCCTATCTTCAGCCAATCTAAATCTATTGCCACTATTGGATTGAGTTATATCCCTGGGAGTAGTGTCCATAAAATGCACATAGTCACTATCCCTGACCATATCCAAAATGGCCTTTCTATCTCCCCGGGGATAAGGATAAGTATAAGACTTGGGATCAATTTCAGGTAAAATGGGATTAAACCTGCCTATCCGTTTGTCAAAACGCCCTCTATACTCACCCAGTTCCAGGTAAGGGTTATATCCTTTGGCTGAAATCTCTGCCACCAGATGAGAAAGCCGAACACTTTCTGGTTCAGTATCTCTATAAACCATTACCTCAGGATGAGTAGCAATAAAATTGGTATCAAAGTCTCCAGTTTGAAAATCAGGATGATTGATAATTTTGCGATGAAAAGGAATAGTACTCTTTACTCCTCCAATCACATATTCTCGCAAAGCCCTATCCATGGTTTTTAAAATCTTGGGCCAGCTTTTACCATAAACTATAAGCAAAGAAGCAGCAGAATCATATTGAGAGGGAAAGTTATATCCTCCACCTACACAGGAATCCACCCTAATACCCTGACCACCTGAAGAAATATAGCGAGTAATAACTCCAGAATTGGGAGTAAAATTATTTTGTGGATCTTCTAAGTTTATTCTAGCCTGCATGGCCCAGTTGGTAGGGATAGTATTTTCTTCGTTAAAACGAAGTTTAGAACCAAAAGCAATGGCAATTTGCTCTTCTACCAGATCTATTCCGTAGCGACACTCGGTAATTCCATGCTCTACCTGTAGTCTTGTATTTACTTCTATAAGATAAGGAATACCCTCTGCATCAACTAAAAACTCCACTGTAGCCAAAGAATAATATCCCACTTCTTTAATAAGTTTAACAGCATATTCTTTTAGTTTTTTCCTCAACTCCTCAGTCATTTTGGACCAGGGAGAAGGAGTAATTTCAATGAGTTTTTGATGGTTGCGCTGAACAGTACAATCCCTTTCATCAAAGGCAAATACATTGCCATATTTATCTGCTACTACTTGAATCTCTATATGCCTTACTGAAGGCAAAAACTTTTCCACATAGAGCCTGGGATTGCCAAAGGCTGCCTGAGCCTGGGTAGAAGCCTTGATATAAGCACTTTCCAGTTCACTTTCCCTATAAACCTCATAGATTCCTCTACCTCCACCACCGCCTTCAGCCTTGAGCATTACCGGGTAACCAATTTCCCTGGCTAAAACTTTGGCTTCTTCTAAACTTACAGCTTCTTCTGACCCGGCAACTACTGGTATGCCCAGTTTTTTGGCCAGCTTACGCACTTCCACTTTATTCCCCAAAAGGCGCATGGCTTCTTGTTCTGGACCGATAAAAACTATCCCAGCTTCTGCACATTTTTGAGGGAATAAATCATTTTCCGAGGCAAACCCCCAACCAGGATGAATGGCTACTATACCTTTGGCTTTAGCCTTGCTAATAATAAGGTCCATATCCAGATATGCTCTGGGATCGCTCCCCAAAAGAAGTAAATCCACAGCCCCAGAGGTAAAAGGAGCAGTTTTATCTATATCCGTAACTGTCATCACAGGTATAGCTTCCAACTCATAGATGGAACGCACAATTCTTCTGGCTGGAATACCTCTATTGGCCACCAAAATTTTTTTACCCTTAAGTTCTTTTTTTACCTCTTCAAAACTCTTCATCTAGCTCTCCCCTAAAAATCTATTTACCTGAAAAAGATAAAACAAACCCTTTGACTTCTTTTTTTTCTAAAAGCTTTAAAGAAGTCAAACAAATCCTTTTCCTGTTTAACCTGTAAAACTTTTTAATTGATAAAAAATTGCTCGCAAATATCGCTTGGGAACAAAAAGGTCTGTAACTCCTGCCAGAGACTCAGTTGCGCCAATAATTAAATAACCATCTGGCTGGAGCACCTGAGCCAATCTTTCAAAAAGCTTTTTCTTATCTTGAGGAGTAAAATAAATGGCTACATTTCTACAAAAAATAATATCAAATTTGCCCAACACCGAAAAAGGTTGCATTAAATTTATTTTTCTAAAATTGGCCATAAATCTGATTTCGTCTTTTACCCGCCAGTTGCCATCTGGAGTAGGGTCAAAATAACGCCTGAGCTTATCTGCAGGAAGACCTCTCTCAATTTCAAATTTATTATATTTACCATAACTTGCCTTGGCTATGGCTTCATCTGAAATATCTGTACCCAAAATGGTAATATTGTATTTATCCAGGTCAGGAATAGTTTCTTTTAAGGCTATGGCAATACTATAGACTTCCTGACCAGTAGAGCAAGCTGCACTCCAGATTTTTATCTTTAGGGGCAAAAACTTGGAAGTAGTTTTAGACCGACGGTCAATTAAGTCAGGTAAAATTTTAAATTTAAGCAGGTCAAAAGGGCCTTTATCCCGAAAAAAAAAGAGTTTCCTTGGTAGTTATGGCATCAATAATGGCCTTTTCTATTCTTTTGGTCGCATCAGCTTTGGCTTTACGATAAAGATCAGCATAGGAACCAACCTTCTCCTGTTCCAGAAGAGGTTTTAACCTGGTCTCCAAAAGATAGGTCTTGGAAGCATCTAAGTGAATACCCGATATATTGTAAATATACTGGGTTAAAATCTTAAATTCGTCTGGTTTTATTTTCATACAAAACGAACGGTTTTTACGATTTCTTCAGCGATTTTATCCAGAGGAGCAATGATATCCACTACTCCTGCCTCAATAGCAATCTTGGGCATCCCATAGACCACGCAAGTCTCAGCATCCTGGGCAATGGTAACTGCCCCAAAAGACTTCATTACCTTTAAACCCAAGGTGCCGTCATTGCCCATACCAGTCATAATCACTCCTGTAGCTTTGGACTTATACTCTTTGGCTACAGAACGAAAAAGATAGTCCACTGAAGGTTTACAGTTGTTTTCTGGAGGGTCATCTGTGATTTTTATCACCCTATTTTCCCCTGCTCCTTTTACAATCTTCATCTGCTTACCCCCAGGGGCAATATACACCACATTGGGCTCTATAACTTCTCCCTCTTCTGCCTCTTTGACTTTAAGCTTACACTTGGCATCCAGGCTTTCAGCCAAAGACTTGGTAAAGACCGGAGGCATATGCTGTACCAAAACAACAGGTACCCCCAAATTCCCAGGAAGCATGGGAAGCATGGTGGCCAGGGCATTGGGTCCGCCTGTAGAAACTCCTATGGCTACTATTTGAGATTTTTCTATTCTTCTAATAACCTCTGGTTTGCGATAGATTTTATCTTTGGACTCAAAAGCATCCAACTGACCAGAAACAGAAGTTTTATCTCCTTTTTTTAAGGCTTTTTTAATCTCTATCCTTCTTAAATAGGCCTTGATTTTAGGAGTTAAAGTTCTGGTCAATTCCTGGAAGTTATCTTCCTGCTTTTCATGTTCAGGTTTAGTGATAAAGTCAAAAGCACCTAGTTCCAGAGCTCGCATGGTAACCTGGCTTCCCCTTTTGGTCAGGGTACTGACCATGATTACTCCAATATCCAGGTTGCGTTTTTTTATTTCCTCCAAAGTGCTCAACCCATCCATAATGGGCATTTCCACATCCAAGGTAACCAAATCCGGCTTTAAACTCTCAATTCTGGTTAAAGCAATCTTACCATTGTTGGCAGTACCTACAACTTCTACATCCGGGATATTTCCAAGCACATCTGTGAGAATTTTGCGATAAACAATAGTATCATCCACTACCAAAACCCTTAAAGCCATCCTTCCTCCTTTTGACCTCTTACTCTACTCTTCTAAATCAAACCAAAAAAGCAACTTATTTCCTGGCGGGAAAAATTTATACCCTGAAGTATAATTGGCCAGCAAAAATAACCCCCAACCACTAGGCGTTAGTTCGTTGGGTTTTTGGCCATATCTGAGATAATTAAATCCGCTTCCAGGGTCACGCACAAAAAAACAGAGCCTATTTTTTTCCTTTTTCAGCCAGAATAAAATTAACTCTTCTTCATCCTCTCCGGCACCATGGACAATAGCATTATTCAGGGCTTCTCGCAAGCAAAGATCCAGTCCAAATTTAGAACCAACTATTTTATATTTATGTAAAAAAACATTTACTTCCTTTAATAAAGCATCTACAGCCTTGAGAGTGGCTTTAAAAATAACCTTTAAAAACTGATTTCTTTTTACAACTTTCACAATCATTAATCTAAATTTCTATACACATCAAAGAAACATCATCTTTTAATCTATCCCCTCTTCCCCAAAAATCACTAAATATCTTTTTACATATTCCTTTTAAATCTTCTCCTTTATGCTTTAAAATGATATTTTTCAATCTATCTAAATACTTTCTAAAATTTTTATCATTGGGAACCAGGCCATCAGTAAATAAAAATATTCTATCCTTCCTATCAACTTCTATAATAGTTTCTTCAATAAAAAATTCTTCAAAGGCCCCTAAAACATCGCCTTGGCCGTAAATTTCCTTTACTTCCCCCTCTCTAAACAACAGAATAGGAAAATGAGCACAATTATAAAATTGTAAAATATTATTATTTTTATTTAGCAAAATAACATTAGCAGTAAAATATTGATCTTCTTTAAAAATACTCTTACAAATCTTATTTATCATTTGCAGGCTATCTTTTACTGAAGTATAAAGGGCAAAATTTTGCTGGCATAAAGCCTTTAAAGCTGAAAGATAATAAGCAATACTAATATCATGCCCGCTAATATCTCCTAAAAGATACAAAAAATGTTTCTCACCCAATTCCATCACCTCTAAAAAATCTCCTCCAGCTTCTTCCAAGGGATAATAGACAAAGTCAAATTGAGCTTGAGGTAAATCCTTAGGAGAAATTAAAAGAGAAGTTTGCATCTCTTTTACCCGGTTCAACTTATCACTTTGGGCTTCTACTAGTTGTTCTCTGGCAAATTTAAGACCCAGATGAACCTTAATGCGAGCTAAAATTTCTGGATGGGAAAAGGGTTTGACAATATAGTCCACTCCTCCCATCTCTAAGGCCTGAACCACATAACTGCTTTCATTTAGAGCAGAAACAAAGATAATGGGAATGTCTTGAGTAAGAGGATGACTTTTGAGTTTTAGACAGGTAGTCAACCCATCCTCTTCTGGCATCATAATATCCAGTAAAATAAGATCAGGTTTTAACTTAAGGGCCAACTCCCTTGCTTCTAGCCCAGAGTTGGCCTCTATTGTATGATAACCTGCATCTTTTAATAAAGAAGCTAATATGGCCCTATTTAAAACAGAGTCATCAGCAATCAAAATTAATGGGGTCTGTTTTTTGCCCATTAATTCCCCTCATCAGCCAATGCTTCCTCCACATTTAATAAGGCTACCAATTTCCTATCCTTGGACTTACACACTCCCAAAAAGTATCTACCCTGAATACCTTTTATATTGGCTGGTGGAGGGGACACTTCTTCCCACTTACCTGTAATCACATCTGTAATCTTATCTACCATCAAGCCAATTTGTTCTTCTTGTGAATTAACAATAATAATCCTGGTTGAATCTGTAACTTTTGTACTTCCCAAACCAAGTTTTTTCCCAAAATCAATAATAGTAACAATTCTTCCTCTTAAATTCATAATACCCAGAACATAATCTGGAGCATGAGGAACAGCTGTATAATTTATTTGTTTGTTAATCTCCTGAATAAGATTAATATCAATTCCACAAAGAGCTTCTCCCAGATAAAAACAAGATGCCTGAAAAGAGCCACTTCTTTTTACGATCTCTGCCATAGCAACTAAACCCCTTTTTATTTACTTTAAACCTTAAAACTATCAGTTATATGCTTTAACTTTTTAGATAATTCAATAAGCTCCTCTGCACTTTGTTTGAGTTGAGAACTACTATTGGCCATTTCATTAACTTCTACATTAACTTCTGCAATATCCTTAGCAATATCCTGGGCAACTTCAGAACTTTGATTTACATTTTCTCCAGCTTCAGCAATATTTTGAGAAATATTGCCTATATTTTGAGCAATATCTCTAGTGGTTACAGATTGTTCCTCTACTGCAGCTGCTATGGTAGAAATAATAGAATCTATATCATTAATAACTTCTGTTATGGACTTAATATCCTCTACTGTTACATCTGTAGCCTTTTGAATATCTGCAATTTTCCCCTTAATCTCTTCTGTGGCCTTGGCTGTTTGTTGAGCAAGTTCTTTAATCTCATTGGCCACTACTGCAAACCCTTTACCTGCCTCTCCAGCCCTGGCAGCTTCTATGGTGGCATTTAAAGCCAGCAAGTTGGTTTGAGAAGATATAGCTGTAATGGTTTCGGTTACCTTGGTAATTTCAGCAGCAGCTAAACCCAACTGGTGCACTCTTTCTGAGGTCTGAGAGCCCTTTTCCACTGCCTGGTTAGTAATCTCTTTGGCCTTTTCTGAATTTTGAGCTATCTCTGAAATAGTAGCACTCATTTCTTCAGCTGCAGTGGCTACAGTATTGGCAGCTTCTTGCACTCCTTCCATAGCCTGGGCCACATTACTCATGTTTACACTCATTTCTTCAGCTGCAGTAGCTACAGTATTGGCCCTGCCAGCCATACCTTCAGCCCTGGCAGTAAACTCATTAGACATACTATCCATTTGAGAAGAAGCCCGAGCCAGGACATCTCCTAACTGTCTAAGCTCGTCTATTCTAAACAATTCTTTTAACTTATCTCCCATTCCATTTAAGGCTGCAGCCAGAATACCAATCTCATCCCTGGATTTTAAATCAAGCTTTACGGTTAAGTTGCCGGAACTAAGTTCCTGGGCAAAAGCAATTGCTCTTTGCAAGGGTTTGGTGATGCTAAATTGAGTAAAGAGAAATCCCAAAATCAAGCCCAAAACAACAACTCCTACTCCTACTCCAGAGATTATCATAACCAAGCTATCTATCTTATCACTTATATTAGAATACATGCTTTGACTTTCTTTAGCTGTTTTTTCCTGGACCTCTTTTTCCTGGGCAACAACCATTTTGGCTACTTCAGTTATCTTTTCCTGAATATCATCAATATAAACACCCGTACCTACAATCCAGCCTAGCTCAGGGATAAGATAGACATAGGAAAGCTTGAGTTGAGGCTCATCCTTGCCTGGCTTGGGCCAATAGTATTTTACAAAGCCTGAACCTTTTTCCTTACACACCCGAACAAATTCCCTAAAAATAAAAGTCCCCTTTTTATCCTTTAAATCAGAAAGGTCTTTGCCATTCAAAGAAGGTTTTACAGGATGAACCACAATCACTGCCTTTAAGTCATTTACCCAAAAATATCCGTCCTTATTTTCTCCATAACGCACATGATTGATAAAAATCTTTACCAATTCTTCAATTTCTGTCTGGGATCTACCCTCTTCTTTGGCCTGAGCAACTATAGCTCTTATGCCTGAAACAATAGAATCCACTTCACTTTTTAAAAAAGTCTCTTTTTCTTTGTAAAAAATTTCTTCAAATTTATTTTCAATGTCATTTCCGTTTTCATTAACCATTTTAACAATAGAGTCACCAAATAAATTTACCTTTTCTTGAGTAAAGGTACCAATGGAGCGCATGTTGTATATAACTACAGCCAGGACAATTCCCACTATCATAACCAGCAAAAAAGTAGTAAGGCTCATCACCTTATAGCCTATCTTCATCTTGCACCCCCTTTACCTGTTAGGCAGCCTTTTTGGTTAAAAAATTATATATGCTTTGTAATAATTTTTCCTTATCCAGCTTAATTTGATAGTCATCAATACCTACCTGCCTACCCTTTTCCACATCCTCTTCTCCAGCTAAAGAGGTAAGGGCAATAACGGGTAAGTGAGAAAAGTTAGGACTTTCCTTAATAAGCTTGGTCAATTCAAAACCATCCATATTGGGCATTTCAATATCTGTTACTACAACACTTATCTCGTCAGGATGCTCATTAAGATAATCCCAGGCCACCTGACCATCTTCTGCAGCCACCACTTTATAACCTTCAGCTTCGATAAATTTTTTCACCTGATTTCTAAAGAAGTCAGAATCCTCTACCAAAAGCACCTTGCGTTCACCTTCTTTTTTAATCTCTTCTACAGCCTCTTTACGCTCTTTAAACCACTCAGGATTTAAGGTTTCAAAAAATTCAAAGATATCCACCACCAAAGTGGTTCGGTCATTTATAATGGTAGAGCCGGCAATTCCTGGTTGTTTGAGGGCAAAATCATCTATTTTTACGTTGGTTTCCATGGCATCCACAGGGGGATTGGCCAACAAGCCCACTTCGTGTCCACTCATCACAAAAACAATAACCACCAGATCTCCTTCCAGTTCCAGATGCCCCACATTGGCCACCTCTTCCAGGGCAAAAATGGGCAAACTCCCACCTCTATACTGAATTACTTTCTTACCACCCACTACTTCAATATCACTGGCCTTAATAAGCTCAACCCTGGCCACCAGATCCAGAGGCACAGCACAATATTCCCCTGGGGCATTGTTGAATAAAAACAGGGTATGATATTCTTCTCCTGTTTGTTCCACTTTATCTCTATCCTCTACCTTGTCTTCCACATTTATTGCTGAAAGCTCTGCCAATCTGGCCAAACCAACCACATCTAAAATAAGGGCTACCTTTCCATCACCCATAATGGTAGCCCCAGCATAACCCTGACAATTTTTAAAATGCCTGCCCAGAGGTTTTACTACAATTTCTACTGAATCATGTAATTGGTCTACCACCAATCCATACTTAAATGAGCCAGCTTGAGCGATAACTACTTTTACTGAACCACCTTTGGACTTATACTTATCAGCAAAACTGCTTTCTTCTTTATATTCTTTTAACCCCAGAATTTCAGCCAAGCTAAGTAAGGGAATAAGCTCACCTCTTAAAATCAAGACATCGGCATCACCTACCTTTTCAATGCGCTCTTCTACTTGACTGGCAGGCACTTCTATCAGTTCATCCACATTTACCTGCGGAATGGCAAAACGCTCTTCGCCCACAGAAACCAGTAAACTGGGAATAATAGCCAGAGTAAGGGGCAACTTGATTCTAATAGTGGTCCCCTTATCCTTTTCAGTTTCAATATCTACCTGCCCGCCCAGTTTATCCAGGTTGCTTTTAACCACATCCATGCCCACTCCCCGACCAGAAACATCAGAAATCTTTTCGGCTGTGGAAAGACCGGGCAAAAAGATGAGGTTCAACTTTTCTTTTTCATTCATACCCTTGGCTTGCTCTTCAGTAATAAGCCCCTTTGCTATGGCCTTATTTACTATCTTCTCTGCATCTATTCCTCTACCGTCATCTTTGATTTCAATGTTTACCTGTCCAGCCGCATGATAGGCTTTTAAAATAATTTTACCTGTGGGATTTTTGCCCTTGGCAATACGCTCTTCTGGACTTTCTATGCCATGGTCAGCAGAATTTCGAACCAGATGGGTTAAGGGGTCAGAAAGTCCTTCAATAATGGTTTTGTCCAGTTCAACCTCTTTTCCTTCTAAGATTAATTCTATTTCCTTACCTAAATCCCTGGCCAGATCCCTAACTACCCTTGGAAATTTATTAAAAATATTGCCCACAGGTTGCATCCTGGTAAGCATAATGGCTTCTTGCAACTCAGAGGTCACCAGATCTATTCTCTGGCCTGCATTTAAAACCTCATGTTCGTCTCCCTGACTAATGGCCTGCATAAGCTGGTTACGACTTAGTACCAGCTCTCCAGCTAAATTCATTAAATTTTCCAGCAAACTTACATGTACACGTAAAGTTTCTGCATGCATTGAAGCTGCAGGTTGGGCATCTGTATGAACCGTAGACTTAGAAGGAGAAACTTTTTTAGCCAGGGAAGCAGGTTTAACTTTAGGGGAAGAAGCAACCGGCCTGGTTGCTTGAACTTGCTCTTTAGGCCCAGACTCTACAGCCTGTTCTCTTACTCGTGACTCAATTTCTTCTTCTATTAAATGCCCTTGCTCTTCCTCCTCTATATCCATTACTTCTTCTGTTTCCCCAGTGTCTTCCCTTTGCCCAAAATCTGCTTCTTTACTTTCTACTATAGATTTAGATTCATCTATTTCAATAAGTTTTATTTGCTCTTCAGGTAGGTTTAAAAGGGTATTAATAATATCTGGTTCAATAATAGAAGCATAAAGCACATATAGAGGTATCTTATTACTAAATTTACCGTCTTCTAGTGTACCTACCGCATCTAAATCAAGCTTAATGTCAACAATTTCTCCAGTAGATTGAATATCTTTAATCACCTCATAGGGCTGCTTGTCTTTCTTATGAATGTCATGTATTAAATCAAACTCTAAAAGATAGATAAACTTTCCACCTTTTTTAGCTTGATTTAAATCAAATTCTTTAACCGTAAAAACAACTCTATCTTGCCTATCTTTTATTTCTACCTCATTAATTACACTTTCTTTTTCTAGCTCAGGAAGGCTTCCAGAAGTTATGCTCATAAGTGCAGTAACATGCTCAGAGATATCCATCTCATTGCTTTCCTGAATATTATCAATAAGCTCTGCCAGACGGTCAAAGGCCAAAAGTAAAATATTTACAATTTCAGGATTGGGCACCAGCTCTCTATTGCGAATCATGTCCAGAACATTTTCTATTTTATGAGCCAGTTCTTTAATCGTATTAAGCCCTAGAAAGCCAGCACCACCTTTCATGGAATGAGCAGCCCTGAAGACCTTATTTACCAGTTCTTCATCAATGTCTTCTCCCATTTGCTCAATAGCCAAAAGATCTGCTTCTATACTTTCTAAATGCTCTCTAGATTCTTCCACATACATTTGTAAGGTTTCATCATCTAACATAGTCATCTTAAACCCCTTTTAATTGTTTTAACTTTTAATTAAAAGTTAGGAGATATCTATATGTTTATCCAGCCTCATGGTCTTAAACAAATTTTGAATATCTTCAGAGGCATTAATAATTTTCAACTTTCCTCCACTAGATTTTAATGAATTATGAGTAGCAATAATAATACCTATTCCTATAGAATCAACATAAGAAACATTGCTTAAATCTAAAGTCAAATCAACTCCTTCTGCTATCTTCTCTGCAATCAAATCTTTTACTTCCTGTGCTCTAGAAGCCACTATATCACCGTCCATAACCAAAGTTATTTCTTGTTCTGCCATTGCTGCCTCCTGGTTAAAATTTTCCCCTAATTTCTAGTACCTATAAAAATTTTTAGCTTAAAACACAAGCTATTCCTAGCAAAGATAAGACCTTTTATCTAAAACTAACAATTTCTCAAAATTTTGACAATCATAAATTTATTTTTCACTCAAATCTTAGCTTCGTCTACTTGTTGCTTTTCCTTTAGAAATTTTCTAAAAAAATCCCATCTTAATTCAGAAAAGGAAAAAAAAATGGCTAAAGTAAAAGTTTTGGTAATTACTGGTTTTGGAACCAATTGTGAAAGAGAAAGTGCTTATGCTGCCAGGCAAGCTGGAGCAGACAAAGTAGATATTTGCTTTTTCTCTGATTTAATCCAGGAAAAGGTCTTTTTAAAGGACTACAACTTTCTCGTGTTCCCGGGTGGCTTTTTAGATGGAGACGACTTAGGAGGCGCTCAGGCCGCAGCTATTCGCTGGAAATATGCCAAAACCATATCAGGCACTTCCCTGCGCCAGGAATTAGAAAACTTTTTAAAGGAAAATAAAATCATTTTAGGCATCTGTAATGGTTTTCAACTCCTTACCAAACTGGGTTTACTCCCGGCTTTAGAAAACAACTATTTTGAAAGACAGGTAAGTCTGAGTTATAATGACTCTGCCAGGTTTGAAGACCGCTGGGTCTGGTTAAAAATCAATACCAGCAGTCCCTGTATCTTTACTAAAAATTTAGATTACCTATACCTGCCCGTAAGACATGGAGAAGGCAAGGTCATTCCTTTTAGCTCCCAGATTCTAACTCAATTAGAAGAAAATAACCTCATTGCTTTGCAGTATATCTCGCCTCAAAACAAACAGCCAACCCTTGAATATCCCTATAACCCCAATGGTTCACCCCTGGGCATTGCAGGTCTAACAGACCCCAGTGGCAGGATTCTAGGGCTTATGCCCCATCCAGAGGCCTATAATCACCCCACCAATCACCCTAAATGGACCAGAGGAGTCACCTCTCCTTTAGGTACTCTTATTTTTGCCAACGGGGTAGAATATCTAAGGCAATAATGGATTTTCCCTTAGAAAAAGCCAGATATCTCATGAACCTGGCGCTAAAAGAAGCTGGTTTGGGAGCGAAAAAAGGAGAAGTGCCCATAGGGGCTGTGCTCTGGGATTTAAAACACCACCAAATTTTAGCCAAAGCCCATAACCAAAGCATTGCCTTAAAGGACCCTTCAGCTCATGCAGAAATACTTGCTTTGCGCCAGGCTGGAGAAAAAATAAACAACTATCGGCTATTAAATAGTGTAATGGTGGTGACCCTGGAACCCTGTATCATGTGCCTGGGTGCTTTGGTGCAAGCTAGAGTAAGCGGACTTATTTTTGGGGCCAGAGACCCCAAAGCAGGGGCTATTTATTCTCGCCTTGACTACCCAAGCCTTAAGTGGCTAAATCATAAATTCTGGGTTATAGAAGGAGTACTATCCCAAGAAGCAGGTGGACTGCTTAAGGCTTTTTTCCTGCGCAAACGCAAAGGAGAGGTACCGAAGTGGTCGTAACGGGGGCGACTCGAAATCGCCTTGTCCTGTGCAGAGCAGGGCACGTGGGTTCGAATCCCACCCTCTCCGCCAATTGTAAAAAATACATTTCCTCCCTAAGTCCTAGCTAGATATCTCTCTTCTCCCTCACCCTCTCCTTGTCAAAGCCCTTTAAAGGGAATATAATTTTTAGGTTATGAAAAGTTTGATTGGCACAGAAAGTATTTTAGAAAGCATTTCAGATGGTGTATTTACCATAGATTTAGAGTGGCGCATCACTTATTTTAACCGGGCTGCTGAAGAAATAACCGGTATAAAAAGAAGCCAGGCCCTGGGGAAAAGGTGCGCTGAAGTGTTTCGTTCCAATATGTGCGAACAGGAATGTGCCCTAAAAAAAACCCTGCGCACTGGTAAGCCCATTATAGGAAAAACAGGCTATATTATAAACTCTGAAGGCCAGAAAATCCCCATTAGCATCTCCACTGCGGTACTCAAAGATAAACAAGGGAAAATTATTGGAGGAGCAGAAACCTTTAGAGACTTAAGTGAAGTGGAAGAGTTACGCCAGGAGTTGCAAAAACGCTACCAGCTGGGAAAACTCATCAGTCGCTCCCCCAAAATGCAACAAATTTTTGGCATTTTACCCACTATTGCAGAAAGTTCCAGCACTGTACTCATCTTAGGAGAAACAGGCACAGGCAAAGAACTTATTGCCCAAACCATTCATCAACTAAGTGCTCGCAAGGACAAGCCTTTTATAGCCCTAAATTGTGGGGCCTTACCTGAAAATCTTCTGGAGTCTGAGCTTTTTGGCTACAAAAAAGGAGCCTTTACTGGCGCTTACAAGGACAAACCAGGAAAATTTTTACTGGCCAATAAGGGGACTTTATTTTTGGATGAAATAGGAGAGATGCCCCTTTCTCTGCAAATAAAACTTTTACGCGTACTCCAGGAAAAATGCTTTGAACCTCTGGGTGCCACCACTTCTCAAAAAGTAGATGTGCGCATTCTAGCAGCCACCAATCGCAATCTAAAAGAAATGCTTAAAAAAGGTCGTTTTCGAGAAGACCTTTATTATCGCTTAAATGTACTGCGCCTGGAACTTCCGCCCTTAAGGGAAAGAAAAGAAGACATTCCTCTTTTGGCAAACTACTTTTTAAAAAAACTAAAAAAAATAGAACCCAAACCCATTACTGGTCTTAATGCTGAAGCCCTTTCCCTGCTTATGAGCTATAACTGGCCAGGAAATATTCGAGAATTGGAAAACACTATGGAAAGGGCTTATATCCTCTGTTCCCAGGGAGAAATCACCCCTGCTCACCTACCTGAGGAAATCTTTTCCCTAAAACCTACCCTCTCACCTACCAACTTCAAACAAAACAAAGCAGAACTGGAAAAAGAAATAATCCTTAAGGCCCTGGCCAAAAACAATTATAACAAAACAGCTACAGCCAAAGATTTAGGCATCCATAAAACCACCCTCTTTCGCAAATTAAAAAAACTGGGAATCAACCACTAGTAGCCAAAAGGCTACTCCCTCCCCTTAAATAAGTAGCAGTTTTGCTACTAAATCCCTTTAACGCCCACCATCTTACAAGATAACCTTCTTAAATAATTAACAAATGTTATCTGGCATCTTCAATGCAATATGGTCCGCATGAAAATTGGGATTGTAAGCTGGCAAAAAAGAGTTGCTCCAGTTTTAGATGTAGCCACCACTTTAGAAATCTTTCAATTAAAAGAGGAAGCAATTCTAAAACAAGAAGAAATCAAGCTAAAAGCAACGTTACCCTGGTCTAAGGCCAGAGAAGTAAAAAGAACAGGGATTTCAATTCTTATTTGTGGAGCCTTATCTAAAGAACTATGGAATTACTTACTCCAAGAGAATATAGAAGTAGTTCCCTTTGTTGCTGGTGAAATAAAAGAAGTTTTAACTGCTTTTTTAAATAAAAAACTTTATCAACAAAAGTTTGTAATGCCAGGTTGCTGCTTACAAAAAAGGAGAAAACTTATGTTTGGTCAAGGGAACAACCCTAAAAACTCAGGAAGAAAAGGTTGCGGACAAGGACAGGGAGGAGGACGCCAGGGCGGAAGAGGCCAGGGTGGTGGAAAAGGACCGGGAATATGTGTTTGTCCTGAGTGTAATTATCAAGAAGTGCATGAAAGAGGTGTTCCTTGTTTTGAAAAAAGATGCCCCAGGTGTAATACCCCTTTAACCAGGGGATAAAAATAAAGGAGGTGGATTATGCCTAGAGGAGACAGAACTGGACCTTTGGGAGAAGGACCAAGAACGGGCAGAGGTCTGGGCCTTTGTTCAGGATACAATACTCCTGGTTTTTACAAAAGCCCAGGAGGATTTTTGGGGTCGGGAAATTTTGGCTTTGGCCGTGGAGGTCGAAGACGAGGAGGAAGATGTGGCTTTTTTGGATTTAGAGGATTTAGAAATTGGCAATATCCCAATTTTCAAGGAGAAAATTTAGCACAAGAAAAAGAACTTTTAGAAGACAGGCTGGCTTATCTAGAAAAAGAATCTGAGGCTATTAAAAAACGTCTAGAAGAGCTTCAAGCCAAGTAAAATCCCTTCTTCCATTTACTTTAAGTTTAAGGGAAGTTCTATCAAGACTTCCCTTAAACTTAAAAAAATATTTTAAAAAGGAGAAAAAAATGAAAATCGTTATACCTACCCAGGGAGAAAATTTAGAAGCAGGTTTTGACCCTAGATTTGGAAGAGCAGCTAAGTTTATTATTTATGATACAGAAAAAAAAGAATACAAAGTTATTAATAATACTCAAAATTTAAATGCCCTTCAAGGAGCAGGTACACAAACAGCTCAAAATATTGCTAAAGAAAAAGTAGATGCACTTCTAACTTCCAACTGTGGTCCCAAGGCCTTTACTGCCCTATCTCATGCCAAAATAAAAGTATATAAAGTTGAGGCCAAAACAGTTCAAGAAGCAATAGATAAATTTTTATCCAATCAAGTAGAAATACTTAATCAAGCAAATGTAGAAGGACATTGGGCATGATTATAGCTATTGGTTCAGGAAAAGGTGGTACAGGTAAAACCACTATAGCTGTAAATTTAGCTAAATCCCTAGAAGAAAAAATAACTTTACTGGATTGTGATGTAGAAGAACCCAATGCGCAAATATTTATTCAGGGTAAAAAAATAAAAGAGGAAGAAGTTAGTGTCCCTATTCCCTGGGTTCAAGAAGAACTTTGCTCTGAATGCGCTAAGTGTTCTCATATCTGTCAGTTTAACGCTATAGTGTCCTTTAACACTATTCCCTTAATTTTTCCTGAGTTGTGCCATAGTTGTGGTGGCTGTATAAAAATCTGTCCCACTCAGGCCCTGCAGGAAAAAGAGTATCCTCTAGGCGTTATAACTACTTATCAAAAAGAACATATTACTTTGCTAGAAGGAAAACTAAATATAGGCCACCCCATGGCCCCACCTTTAATTAAAAGACTAAAAAAGAATATTTCCAGTTCAAGATTAACTCTTATAGATGCTCCTCCAGGTACTTCCTGTCCTTTTATTACTACTGTAAAAAAAGCAGACTTTGTACTTTTAGTAACTGAACCAACTCCTTTTGGCTTAAATGACCTACAATTAGCAGTAGAAACCATAAGAGAATTACAAATACCTTATGGAGTAATAATCAATAAGGATTTAGCTGAAAGCAATTTGATAACTGATTACTGTGAACAAGAATCTATTCCTGTTCTCTTAAGAATACCCAATAATCAAGAAATAGCTAAGATTTATTCTCAAGGAAAAATCTTAATAGAAGAAATTCCCCTTTTTAAACAGAAATTTGTAGATCTGATGAATGAGATAAAAAAGCTTACAGGAGGTAAATAATGGCTGAAAAAGAATGTTCCAGTTGTGATCAAAAAAATAGTTGTAACCAGGATAGTTGTAAACTTGAAGAAGAAAAAAAGTTAGAAAAAAATATTAATAAGATAAAACATAAATTGGTAATTTTATCTGGAAAAGGTGGGGTTGGAAAAAGTACTTTAGCCGTAAATCTTGCTGTAGGTTTGGCTTTACAGGGTAAAAAAGTTGGGCTCCTGGATGTAGATGTACATGGCCCCTCTGTCCCCAGATTACTTAGCCTAAAAAATACTCTTCCTCATGTGGAAAAGGACTATATGGAGCCCGTATTTTGGAGCAAAAACCTGGCAGTTATGTCCCTAGGTTTTCTACTTCCTTCAGAAAAAGAAGCGGTTATCTGGAGAGGTCCTGTAAAAATGGGGCTAATCAAACAATTTTTAAGAGATGTAGCCTGGGGAGAACTGGATTACCTGGTAGTAGATTGTCCTCCAGGAACAGGAGATGAACCTTTAAGTGTTATGCAGCTTCTAGGTAAAAAAGCCTATGGAATTATAGTCACCACTCCTCAGGAAGTGGCTATAGATGATGTACGTAGATCTATTACTTTTTGTAAAGAGCTGGAAAATCCCATTCTAGGAATTGTGGAAAATATGAGTGGGTTTATTTGTCCCAAGTGTAAAGAGAGAACAGACATCTTCCTAAGTGGAGGAGGAGAAAAACTGGCAAAAGAATTTAATCTCCCCTTACTGGCTAAAGTGCCTTTAGACCCAGAAATAGTAAGAGCAGGAGAAGAAGGATATATTTATATAAAAACCCATCCAGAAAGTGAACCAGCTAAGGAAGTAAACAACATTGTAAAGGAAGCTTTAAAATTAGATGCATAATGCATAAATTTGAGGTAAATAATGTCTAAGCCTAAAATTAAAGAAATTGTTGTTTTAAGTGGTAAAGGCGGTACTGGTAAAACCAGCCTGGTGGCTTCTTTAGCTTCTTTACTAAAAGGAAAATTAGTCCTGGCTGACTGTGATGTGGATGCAGCCAATTTACATCTACTTTTAAAGCCCAAAATAAAAGAAAGTCATCCTTTTATTGCAGGAAAACTAGCTCAAATTATACCTGATAAATGCTCAAAATGTGGGTTATGCCTGGAAGATTGTAGATTTGAAGCTATCTACAAACAAAAAACCAACAACCATTTTTTTTACCAGGTAGACCCCATTGAATGTGAAGGATGCGGAGTGTGCGCCTATTTTTGCCCAGAACAAGCCATTGCGTTTAAAGAACAGGAATGCGGACTTTGGATGCGTTCTACCACTAAATATGGTCCCATGATTCATGCTAAACTGCATATAGGAGCAGAAAATTCAGGGAAATTGGTGTCTCTGGTAAGAAAAGAGGCTTACGAACTGGCTGAAAAGAAAAATCTAGAATATGTATTGGTAGATGGACCTCCAGGACTTGGTTGCCCGGTAATAGCCTCTCTTACTGGTAGTTCTTTTGCTCTAATAATCACAGAGCCAACCTTATCAGGACAACATGATTTTGAACGAATATTAAAACTTACTAAGCATTTTAAAACTCCTTCTGCCCTTATTATCAATAAATGGGATTTAAATCCCCAGATAGCAGCCAGTATAGAAGAAATGGCGCATCTAAATGATTGTTCTATCATAGGTACTATTCCTTATGATGAAAGTTTTACTAAGGCTCAGCTAAAAACTCAACCTGTAATAGAAGTTAACAAAGCTTTAAAAGATAAAATGGAAATTATCTGGGAAAACATAAATAAAGTAATAAAAAAGTATAATTAAGAACAAGGAGGTATTATGAAAATTGCAATTCCCATGGCCCAAGGACAACTTTGCCCTCATTTTGGCCACTGCGAACAATTCGCTATGTTAGAGGTAAATGAACAAACCAAAGAAATTTTAAGCATTGAATATGTGGAAGCTCCACCCCATCAACCTGGTTTTTTACCCCCCTGGATGAAAGAAAGGAATGTGGATTTAATTATTGCTGGTGGAATGGGAGCTAGAGCTATGGGGCTTTTTGAACAACTGGACATAAAGGTAATAGTAGGTGCTTCTCCAGATAAACCAGAAAATATTGTCCAAAAGTATTTAAACAACACCCTGACTACAGGACAAAACCTATGCGATCACTAGTAACAAACACCCTGAAATCTTCAGGGTGTTTACCCAACACTTCTCCAGTACAGCTTACCTTTCTTATTGAAAATACTGCGTCCAATAATTTTTTGTCTGAGCATGGTTTGAGTATCTATGTGGAAGTAGAAGAGAAAAAAATACTTTTTGATACAGGAAGTTCAGCTAATTTTAGCTTGAATGCCAACCAACTCAAAGTAGATTTAAGTCAAACCACTCATATAATTTTAAGTCATGGCCATTATGACCATACAGGAGGTCTAGCCAGGGCTTTGAATATTGCCCCTAAAGCCAAAATAATCCTTCACCCCAATGCTGTAATTCCTAGATATAGTGTAGATGGGAAAAAGGAAGTCAAATTTATAGGAATTAATATAAATAGTAAAAAAGCCTTGCTAAATATAGATGATGAACAAATCATCTGGAATTCAAGCCCTCTTTTCTTGTCTCCTTACCTGGGTATAACCGGATTTATACCCAGAGAGTATGAATCCACAGCCAACAAGAATTTTTTTGAAGATTTAGAATTAAAGAGAAAAGATATTATTCCTGATGAGCAATCCCTGTTTATTCACAAAGAAGATACATTGATTATCCTTACTGGATGTTGCCATGCAGGGATTATCAACACCCTGGAATATATACAATCCTTAACTAAGGCCCAGAAAAAAGAAATAATTTTAATTGGTGGACTTCACCTCTATGGTCATAATGAAGAAGAATTAAAAACTCTTTCAGAAAAATTAAAGAAATATAATTTTAAACTTCTAGTTCCCTGCCATTGTACGGGCAAGCAAGCTATCTCTTACTTAAAGGAAGTGTTTCCCCATAAAGTTTATCCAGGACAAACTGGCCTAAAACTTACCCTTTAACCTCTTTTCCCCGGGTTTAGCAATTTATCCTTGCCAGAAGTATTTTTTTTACTCTAAAATACTTTTCATCACCTTAACCAGGTGGATAAAATATGAAAAAAATCTGGGGAACTTTAGATCCTTTTTTTGAACCTGGGCCCATCCTAGGTAGAAAAGTAGCTAATGGCAATTTTTTAAAATTCTTACTTCTCCACGACTATTTTGATGAATATCATTTTTTCCTACCCTCTCCTAATATCAAAGATTATGTACAGAACTTTTTAGAAGAAAATTTTCCTCTTTCCATTGTAAAAAAAGTAAAGTTATTTTTAAAAACCCAATTACACCACCAAATAAAAACTAATTCTTATTTTTGTTTTCACCTTTCTGACTGTATAAATTACCCTCAATACCTATCTTCTTTTAGAAATTTCTGGCAAAAGGACTTTCCCATAACCTCTATAACCCATAGCCTAAATTATAATAACTTTATTTACAGCTATCTTTCCCATCTAACATCCTCCTGGTCTCCTCAAGATGTCATTATCTCCACCTCTTATTCTGGCAAAAAAGTCTTAAAAAACTTTTACCGTCATCTACAGCAACATTTAGGAATAAAGCCAGAGCTATCTCCTCCTAAAATCAAAGTCATTCCTCTGGGAGTGGAAGAAAAATTTTTTACCTATAAGGAAAATAAACTGAACATACGCCAGAAGTTAGGTCTTCCTCTTACTTCTACCTTACTGCTTTACTTAGGAAGACTATCACATTCTTCTAAAATGGATATAATACCCCTGCTTAGGGCTTTAAAACAAGCTCAAGACAAATTAAAAGAAAAAATACCTTTAGTTCTGGCTGGACAGGTAAATTTTGAAGAAAAGGTTTTAGAAACCTATCAAAAAATAGCTAATTTTTTAAACTTAGATATTTACATATTTACCAATATATCTGAAGAAGAAAAAATAAATCTATTAAATGCTGCTGACATATTTTTATCTTTAGTAGATAACTACCAGGAGACCTTTGGCTTAAGTATTCTGGAAGCAAAAGCTTCTTCTCTATGTGTGCTAGCCTCTGATTTTGATGGCTATAAAGAATTAATAAAAAATGAAGAAGATGGTTTTTTGATTTCTACCTATGCGCCTGAAAACAATCTATTTTTACAATCCTATTCCCATCTTTTATCTGACAATCAAAATGATCTCCTATTATCTCAAAATGTGGGTTTTGATTATAAAAATTTCATGGATACCCTACTTTTAGTCATAAAAAACAAAGAACTTAGAAGAACAATAGGTAATAAGGCCCAGAAAAATGCCCAAAAATATTTATGGTCTAAGATAATTCTAAAATATATTAAACTTTGGGAAGAGCTAAATGAACAAAAAGTCATAAACAAGGAAGTTCATCCTTTAAGCTTTTCTACCTTTAAGCTTTTTGACCACTATCCCACTACCACTTTAAAATCTGAACAAATTTTGCGGTTATCTAGCTTTGGGCATAAGGTTCTGGCTCAAGAAGATACTCCTTCTCTTTACTTGTTTTTAGAAGACTTTATAAGCCTGGAACAGGTAAATTTCCTTTTACAGAATTTAAGCAAACCCAAAAGTTTGCACCATCTTATTCAGATTTTAAAAAGCCAGTTTGCCCTGCACCAGGAAGAGGGTTCCTTTTTGATTTTTTGGTGTTTAAAACAGGGGCTTATAGAGAAAATTTATTAAGCTTTGATAAATGGGCCTATTTTTTTCTGGATTAAGAAGACTTTTTTGTTTAAGGAAGGCCAGGTTTTGAACTTATCCTAACCTTTCCTTTAGGGGACTAAAATGGATTTTAAACTTTTTCTGTCCACTTTTGCCACTTTATTCCTGGCTGAGCTGGGAGATAAAACTCAGCTAGCTTGCGTTTTACTCACAGCCCAAAGCAGAAAGCCCTGGACTGTTTTTTTGGGCTCATCCCTGGCCCTGGTTTCAGTAAGTCTTTTAGGGGTGCTTTTGGCTGATTTTATTTGTAATTTTTTACCCACAGCCACAATCAAAAAAGTGGCTTCACTTGGCTTTATAGTAGTGGGTCTTCTTATGTTTTTTGAAAAAATCTAGAAAAGAGGTAAGTGTAACCCATGAATGTTTTTGATGTGTTTTTTTATTTATCAATGGTGGCAGGCTTTTTAATGGCCTTTAACCTTGGAGCCAATGACGTAGCCAACTCCATGGCTTCAGCAGTGGGAGCCAGGGCTATTACTGTGAAACAGGCCCTGTTTATTGCTGGTATTTTAAATGTAGTAGGAGCGGTTTTTTTTGGCGCTCAGGTAACAGCTACCATAAGTAAAGGTATTATCAATCCTAGTAATATTAGCGATCCCAAGCTCATCATGCTGGGCATGTTTGCTGCCCTTCTTTCTGCAGGTTTTTGGGTCTTACTTTCTACTTTAGGAGGATTGCCTGTTTCTTCTACTCATTCCATTGTAGGTGGTATTTTTGGTTTTGGACTGGTGGTAGGCGGGCCCAACGTGGTCAACTGGGGAAAAATGGGAGGAGTAGTTTTATCCTGGATTATTTCTCCTTTTTTTGCTGCTCTAATTGGATTTTTTGTCTTTTCTCATATTCGAAAATACATACTTTTTCAAAGAGACTACTTAGAAAAAGCCAAGATCTGGGCACCACGCTGGATAGGCATAACCTTTGCCCTTATCTGTGGTTCCTTTTTGTACAAAACACCTGCAGGTAAAAACCTACATCTTGTCTGGTACCAATCTCTTTTAGTTATTATTTTTACAGGACTTATCTTCTGGATAATAGGTAGGTTTATAATCAGAAAACTTTTTGCTGAAACCATAAAAAGTGCAGAAAGTGTAGAAGAAATATTTAGACGCCTCCAAATCCTAACTTCCTGTTATATGGCCCTATCTCACGGAGCCAATGATGTAGCCAATGCTGTTGGACCAGTAGCAGCAGTATATCTCATAGCCAAACTCCACACCTTTTCTCCAACTGCCCAGGTTCCAATATCCTTTTTACTTTTAGGAGGGGTAGGTATTGCCACAGGTATTTATTTATTGGGGCGTAAAGTAATTGCTACTGTGGGTAAAAAAATAACCACTTTAACCAATACCAGAGGTTTTGCCGTGGATTTTGGGGCAGCCACTACCGTTCTTCTGGCTTCCAACCTGGGCCTTCCTGTCTCCACTACCCACTCAGCAGTGGGTTCAGTAATTGGAGTAGGTTTGGCCAGAGGATTTTCAGCGGTAAACTTTAAAATACTCTGGAAAATTTTCTTATACTGGATTTTAACAGTACCTTTTGCAGCCTTAACCACTATTATATTTTTTCAAATTTTAAAATGGATAGTATATTAATCAGGAGGTATATATTATGAAACTATTAAAACTTCCCCTATTTGGTCTTTTGGCTCCCAAGTCTCCTATGGAAAAGTTAATAGAACACTACGATAAAATAGCAGGTTGTATAAAAATTATTAAAGAATCTTTAGAGTGCTATGTATCTGGTGGAGGAGCTTGTCGAGAATTTGTTGAACTTACTAAAGAAATAGATGAAATTGAAAATCATGCTGATAAAATAAAACGTAATATTCGCAATCATTTGCCCAGAAGTATGTTTATGGCTGTAGATAAAACTCTATTTTTAAACTATACAAAATCTCAAGACAATATTTTAGACTCTGCTCAAGATGCCTTACAATGGCTTGGAATGCGTCAGGTAAAAATAAGTGAAGAATTTCAAAAAGACCTTATCTTTTTAATTGATGAAGTAGCAACCATTACTGAACTTTTAGGACCAGCTTTAAAGGCAACTATTGATTTAGTTCATGGAGAAAATTTGGATAGAGAAGGGACAAAAGAGCACTATCGTAAAGTAAGAAGGGAGCGCCACAATATTCAAAGGACCAAAAGAGAACTGACCATGAAAATTTACAACTCTGATTTGGATTTTAAAGATATTTACCAGCTCATTCACTTTGTTCAATGTATAGATGACATGGCTCATAACTGTGAAAATTGTGCAGATATTCTAAGGGCAATGATTGCTAGATAATGTTTAGACGTTGTCTTGGCCTTTTACTTTTAATTTTTTTTAGTTACCTGGCTACAGCCAATGGAGAAGAACTTCCCTGGCATTTAGAAGCAGACAAACTCTATGCCAGCGAAAAAGGAGGTTATATAGAAGGTTTTGGGCAGGTAATGCTCACCAGAGGAAAAGACTATCTTTTTGCAGACTATATTCGCTATTACAAAGACACCAACTGGGCCTATTTAAAGGGTAAAATAAAAATCAAATGGCAAGATGATTATCTGGAAGGAGAAGAGGCAGAGTTTAATCTAAAAGATAAAGTGGGCTGGGTAAAAAAGGGGAAAATTTTTATCTCTCCTGAACATATTTATATCTATGGAGATTATTTAGAAAAAAAAGGTCAAAATATTTATAAGTTTGAAGAAGCTACGCTTACCAGTTGTGATGGCACACACCCTGCCTGGTCTTTAAGCACCAAGTCTGGAGAAATTACCTTAGAAGGTTATGCCAAACTCTGGCATCCAAAGTTCAGGGTTAAAAACACACCAGTACTTTACTCTCCCTTTTTACTAGTTCCAGCCAAGACCAAAAGACAAAGCGGCCTACTCATCCCTGAAATAGGCTCTTCTTCCAAAAAGGGATTTAATTATAACCAGCCCTATTACCAAGTCATCAATGCTGAGCAAGACCTAACCCTTTTTGAAAACTACTATTCCCTGAAGGGAATCATGCACGGCCTGGAATACAGGTTTACCCCCAATGTCCAAACCAAGGGTTTGCTTAGAGGAGATTATTTGTACGACTCCAAAATAGCTACCACTGAAAACGACGAAGAATCTGAATTTCAAGACGATGGCCTTATCAGGCCTAACCACGACCGTTATTGGTTGCGGGGTAAAATAGATTCTTTTCTCTTTGATCCAGAGTGGAAACTCAAACTGGATCTGGATTATGTCTCAGATCAAAATTATTTAAGGGAATTTAAAACAGGACTTTCTGGTTTCAATCAAAGCAGGACTAATTTTTTAAATGAATTTGGACGCGATATAGAAGAAACAGATGATTTGACCAGGACCAATACCTTAAGCTTATTCCATTCTTTTGAAAATTTTTCTCTTACAGGTAAAGTTGTTTATATCGAAAACTTAAACTACAAAAATCACAACCTCCCGGCCAGTAAAGACCCCACAGTACAGCGCCTGCCAGAGCTGGATTTAAGTTTTTACAAAACTCCTCTTCCCTATTTAGGTCTGGATGTAGAAGGAAATTTGGATACGGTTTATTTCTGGCGGGAATATGGAACCAAAGGAGAAAGGATAGATATCTATCCCAAAATAAGTAAGACTTTTAAACTCTGGCACACTACTATTATCCCCAAACTGGGTTTTAGAGAAACCCTTTATCTCATCGATAGATTTGAAAATGAAAGTACTCTCATAGATCAAAACAGTCATATTCAAGCCAGAAACATCTATGACTTTAATCTTGATACCTACACAGAACTCTTTAAAGTCTACGACCTGCAGGACTCGCCTTTAACCGAAGGAGAAAGCCATTATAGCAAACTCAAACACAATTTAAAGCCAGAAATTATCTATAGTTTTAGACCAGAAAAAGACCAGAGAGAACTCCCCTATTTTGACTCTGTGGATAGGCTGGGGCCAGAAGAAGAACTTACCTATTCCCTGACCAATCTTTTTACCCTGCGTAAAGACACCTTGAGTAATGGCACCTTGCAAAAAGAATATCTTGATTTTTTGCGCTTAAAGCTGGAGCAAAGCTATAACTTTAGAGAAGCCAGAAGAAATAATGACCTTGAGGAGTATCCCAGGCGTCCTTTTTCTGACCTTCTCCTGGAAGCCAATCTAAATTTTAACTCTTACTTTAGTTATACAGGTAACACCTATTATTCCTTTTATTTAAAAAAAATCACTGAACACGAACATACCCTAAGACTTACTTATCCAGAAAAATTAAGTGGCTTTTTTAGTCTGGATTTTGAAAGGGAAATAGATGAATATACCCGTAAACGCACTGAAGAAGTAAAAATTCTTAAATGGGGAGGAGATATTCTCTTTATTCCTCGCTGGAAAATCTCCCTCTTCTTTAGACACGATTTGGTAGCAGATAGAGACCTGGAAAAAACCTTAATCCTTACTTACCTGCATCAATGCTTTAGTCTGGAGTTCACTTTCTCCAGAACCGATTATGAAGACCGTTTCCAGGTTATGGTCAATCTGCTCAATCTTGGCTCCTTTGGGGGAAAATAATGCTCCGTCCCTCCATAAAAATCCTGCCTCCAGAAGTACAAAACCAAATTGCAGCAGGAGAAGTAGTAGAAAGGCCAGCTAGTGTCTTAAAAGAACTCCTGGAAAACAGTTTAGATGCCCTGGCCACTTCCGTAAAAGTCTATCTCCAAAGAGGTGGGTTAGAGCTCATCCAGGTAGAAGATAATGGAGTGGGCATCCCGGAGGAAGAACTGGAATTAGCCCTTACCAGACATGCTACCAGCAAAATCTCCTTTTTCCCCGACCTGCTTTCCATCTCTACCTATGGTTTTAGAGGGGAAGCCCTTCCTTCCATTGCCTCAGTATCTCAGCTTAGTTTAAGCTCTAAAACTCTAGAGCAGGAAAGTGGCATGGCTGTAGAGGTCCATTTTGGACAGCTTTTAAAAAAATACCCCTTAAGCCATCCTCCTGGAACCAGAGTCAAAGTGGAAAACCTTTTTTTAAATGTACCTGCCAGGCTAAAATTCTTAAAAACTCCTGCTACTGAGAAAAATAAATGTATCCAGGCCTTTATTCGGGAAGCCTTGCCGCACACCCAGGTGGAATTTCTTTTATTTGTTGAGGGAAAAGAGCATTTACACTTTTACAAGCAGGAAAAGCCCTTATTGCGCCTTCAAAAAATCTGGCCTGAATCCATAACCCAAAATCTCTTAGAATTTAATCTGAAAAAAGAAGATATAACCATTTCTGGATATACCAGTAAGCCAGAATCCATCCAGGCTAGAGCAAATAGAATATTTGTATATGTTAACAATAGGCCTGTGCAGGATAAAATTATTTTAAAAGCCATTAGAGAAGCTTATGCAGGAAAAATTTTACGCAATGAATTTCCCCAAACCCTTCTATTTATCCACATTCCTCCAGAATTGGTGGATGTAAATGTACACCCAGCAAAAACAGAAGTGCGTTTTACAGAAGAAGGTCTAATTTTTAGCCTGGTCAAAAAAGCTTTAGAACAGGTTTTAAGTCCTAAAATAACCTATTCTTTTGAAGTAAAAGAAGAGATAAAGCCAGCTCTAATGGATAAAAAAGAATTTTCTTTACCTTTAACAGAAAAAGATATTTCTGAAGTAAAAGAAGTTGCTGAAAATAAAGCTCCCTACACTCCAACCAGTTTGGAAGAAAAATACTCTGAACCTGCCCAAAAAGATAATTTAATTTATCTGGGACAAATAGATTCCACCTATTTACTCCTAAAAGATAGGGAAAATTTTTTACTCTTAGATCAACATGCTGTACATGAACGCATTTTGTTTGAAGAGTTAAAAAACAAAAAAATTGAAAAAAAACATTTGCTTTTACCTCTAACTATAAAACTCTCTCTATCTGAGCAGGAATGCTTTCAAGAACTTTTTGGCTATTTAAGTGAACTTGGATTTAGTGGCGAATTAAAAGAAAATATCCTGCACTTAAAAACCATACCAGGCTTGCTTACCCCAGAACAAAGCACCTCTTTTCTCAAAGAAATATTGGTGAAAAAAATAGATAAATACGAAGAGCTATTAAAGATTATGGCCTGTAAAGGAAGTATAAAGGCCAAAGCCACTTTAACTACAGATGAAGCCCTGGGTCTTATTTTAAAATGGCAAAGATGCCCCAACAACTCCTTTTGCCCCCACGGAAGACCTACCTCTCTCCCCCTCAGGGCAGAAATGTTTCATGCCCTTTTTAAAAGAACTTAAGTTTATAAAATGTAGTTATTTTTAATATCAAAAAACATTAATAGATATAAAGCAAATTTTTTCTAATCAAGAGTTTAAAAGTAAAAAAATGATCCAAATAAACTTAATGATGGAAAAATCAATTTCTTTATTTTGTAGCTAGGGCCTTTTCAGATTCTAAAGCTTTTGCGATCTGTTTTTTGAAGGAAAGAATATTATTTTTTAGGGTATCCCAGATAGATTCTATATCAATACCAAAATAATCATAGATCAAAACATCTTGAAAACCTGCAGCTTCTTTCCATTCCACATCTGAATATTTTATTTTTATTTATAAAGGAATTCTTTTTACTACTTCACCAATTACTTCAAAATTTCTTATGACTGCATCAACCACCATCTCATTTTTGCAAAACTCATCAAAAGAAATGTTGTTTGTATACCTTTCTATCTTTTCAATGCAAATTAAAATATCTTCTATAAAAAATATACACTCCCTTTATTTAGACATACTCAACCTCACTAAGAATCATTTTCCGCAGTCTAGATTTAAGAGCATTTTTTATAACAAGATCTACTTTCCTCTCCAAAAGTTTTTCAAGATAGCATTTTAGTTTAATATAATTAAAAAAATCTTTATGACCTTTTTTAAATTCCACAAGAATATCTACATAACTAATTGAAGACTGCTCTCCTCTAACAAATAACCCAAGTATCCCTATTTCTTTAACATAAAAAACTTTTTTATATATTCTTTATTCTCTCTTAATTTTGTCTCTATTATGTTTACATCTATTCTATTATTAATATTTTAATCTAACCCTTTAAAGAGTATTAAATATATTTATAACCAAATTTTTTAAAATTTGTTAACATATTATTATAACTTACTTTACAATTTTTTTATACCTAATTATAAAATTAATTTTAGCTCAAAAAAATAAATATAACATTGTGGTATTAGAGATATATACTTTACAACATCTATCATTAAACAATCAAAAAACTATATACATTTTTAAACTACTAATTCACTATTCACGGTTTACAGCTAAGAATTCAAAGAGATTAATTGCTATTTCAGATTGGTAAAAACTTAAGGCAACAAAGCTGGCTAATATTTCTTATAACCTCATTTTACTTTTATTATCTAAGTTTATTATTTTGATAACAAAAACTTGTCAATAAAGATTTCGCCAAAGACTATGTCATTTTATCCAGCAAACAACCAGTTTGTAGTGGTGGTCATCAACTAAATTAAAGTCTACTGTAAAGACTGAATCTGGATTGCAAACATTTTCAAACCAGCACTCTGGATATTTTGAGGATACAAAAAACTGGTTAAATACACTTTCTTTAATGTTATCAGAAGAGTAAACCATAAAAAAATCTCTTACCGGCCAGATTGAAATTTTCCCTTTCCCCGAGGAGTCAGTTTAACAAGATAATAGGAATAATACACCCCTCATCTCAGCCAGACTAGGTGACATCTTTTCTGATATATTGGGCCTTGGAAATTTGACTATTTTAGAAAAAAGTTTAAATAGTTCTGCAAGAGATAAAACGCCAATGGACAAAACATCTATTTATGATAGAAGTATTTTTAAAATGAGTAATGAGGTATCGTCTCAAATTAGCAGAAGAGGATCTTTTACTAAGACCGACATTGACAATAGGACTAATATATTAGCTAATTTTATAAAAAGTATATGTCCATTTTAAAAACGCAACAATCGGGTGCACGTAGGCTCCCAATCAGCTAAGGTATTTGGTTTTGTTTCATAATGGCAAGTGAATAATGAGGTTAAGTGAAAAACAGAGAGATGATTAAAACTTGCTATATCATAGCTGGACCAAACGGAGCTGGTAAAACTACGTTTGCAGAAGAATTTTTGCCAAAGGATGCTAAATGTTTAAATTTTATAAATGCCGATTTGATAGCAACAGGATTATCTCCATTTCGACCTGAAGTAGCAGCAATAAGGGCTGGCAAATTGATGCTTGAACTGATAGACCGATGCATTCAAAAAGGAGAATCATTTGCTTTTGAAACCACATTATCTGGAAGAACTTATACCAAGAAAATCAAATATATGAAGGCGAAAGGTTACAGGGTATTCATTTATTTTTTAAAATTGGCTTCGGTGGATCTGGCAATAGAGCGTGTGAAATTACGTGTAGCTGAAGGGGGCCATGATGTGCCCGTAGAAGACATCAGGCGTCGTTTTCACCGAAGTTGGAAGAATTTTCAGGAGATTTATAAACCTTTGTGTGATGGTTGGGTAGTGTATGATACATCTGGACCTAAACCAATTATTGTTGATAAATCGGGGGGATATAATGGAAAATAAATTTGATGACCATGTCTTGTTAGGACTAAAGGCATTAAAGAGAGCCGCATTTAAGGCTATAGAAGAAGCAAAAAAGAGAAATTTAAAAGTGCCAATTTGGAAAGACGGTAAAATTGAATACATAAGTCCTGAAATAGACACCACACAAAATGCTCCAGTTGACCATCAATCTGCTGCGCTCCATAGCGACAGGTGAACTTGGGGCGGAATTTGTGACCCTGTAACATTATTTCTGGAGGATATTTAAAATAATAAATTTCACGAATATTTTCAATTGATCATACCATCTTTTAATTTTTCAGGTAAAATAGTAATTTTGTCCTGTGAAAATTTTCAATATCTTCTTTTGTAGTATTTGCTATTGTCTATTCTATAACTATTTAAAATATATTTCTTTAATTTATTTATCAGTAAAATAAAAAACTTATTATAATTTTTATACTGCTTTATTCTTGGATATACCCCAAAAAATTGCTCTAATATATTAGAAATATGTTGAAATCTAGATAGCAACCTGTAATAAATATTAATAAAATAAAACAATTAAAAAGTTAAAAATTTTGTATAAATAATTTTTCAACATTTATTGACACACAATTTTTCTTGGGATAATTTGGAAATTAAGTAAGTTAATGAAATATAAGTTAAGTGATAAAATTATATGACACTAACAAAAAAAATTATTTTTTGCGATTAAATACTTCTTTTGCCTCTACTTATCTCCTAAATAAATTTCATCTACCCTACAGTCTAATGGTCAGTACTACAGCCACTAAAATCAATACAGCTCCCATATACCCCGTAAAGCTTAATACCTCTCCCCAGAAGAAAAATGCCAGTAAAGAAGCTACTACGGGCTCTATAGTGGCTACCATGGAAGCTTTAGAGGCTTCTAGATATTTAAGCCCCTGATAATAACTTAAATAAGCCAGATAAGTAGTAGCAAATCCCAACCCAAATAAAGTAAGTAAGGCTTGATTAGAAGGAAGTGTGCTAGGAAGGAAAAAGAATAAAGGCAAGCAGCCTAAAGGCAAAATATAGGTAAAAATAGTAAAAGAGTTATAGTGGGTTAATATTTTTTTGCCCAAAATATAATATAAAGCATAGGTAAATCCAGAAAGAAGCCCAAAAAAAATTCCTAAGTAGTTAATTTTAACCTGAACATCTTTTCCCGAAAAGGAAATCAGATATACTCCTACCAAAGTTAAAGCCAGAGCGATTAATTTTAAAGGACTAATTTTTTCACCTAAAAAAACTCTGGCTAACACAATTACCCAGGCTGGCGCAGTATAAAGCAACACAGAAGCAAGACTTGCTCCTACCCTGGCTACAGCCAGTTGATAAGAAAGGAAAAACAGGGTTACACAAAAAAAACTAAAAACAAAAAATAAAGGTAGTTCTCTAAGTTCAATCTTAATACTTCTCTTAACCAAAGCATGGACAAAGAAAAAACACCAGCCAAACATGGCCCGATAAAAAGCAGCTTCTAAGGGGGTAACTCCTTGGGCAAAGGCCAGTTTAGCCAGAGGTCCAATGCTTCCCCACAAAGTAGCAGCTAATAAAATAAAAAAATAACCCTGAAATTTACTAAAAGTTTTGCTTGCAATCATATTTTATTTATAAAAAAAGTCTCCCCATTCTGAATGAGGAGACTTTTAAAATTCATCTATATCTTTTCTTCATTACTCTTTAAAGGCCAATAAAATAGGACTGGCCACATAAATAGAAGAATAGGTACCAACCAGAATACCAATAAACAGAGCAAAAGCAAAATCATGAATTACTCCACCACCAAAAATAAGCAAACTTAAAACAGCAACTAAAGTGGTACCAGAGGTTAAAATAGTTCTGCTTAAGGTCTGGTTAATACTTTTGTTGATAGTTTCTGCAAAAGATGAAACTTTTTTATCTTTTAAATTTTCTCTAATCCTATCAAAAACAATTATAGTATCATTTAAAGAATAACCAACAATTGTAAGCAAGGCAGCTACAATAGTTAAATCAAATTCCTTGCCCAGTAAAGAAAATATTCCTACAGTAATAGTTATATCGTGAATTAGAGCTACTACTGCTCCTAATGCGTATTTTAGTTTTAAATACCAGCATAAAAACAAGGTTATAAGCATGGCAGCCACAATAAGCCAGCTTATGGGGACAGATAATAATTTTAAAATATAAACCCCCAATCCCAAAGCTCCAGCCATAAGGACAGCAATTGCCCACTTATGCTCAAAACGGCCAGAAATATAAATGGCAATTAGCAAAACAGCAAAGAACAAAGCTTCCAGAGCCTTGTTGCGCAAATCAGAGCCCACCTTTGGTCCAACCATTTCCAAACGCTGAATCTCAAAGGATACATCCTGAGGAAGATTTTTTTGTAAAGCTGCACTTACTTCTTTTCTTATCTCTTCACCACTTTGTTTGCCCAGAGAAAGCCTTAGCAAGTATTCATTGTCAGCTTCTGAACCAAAACGCTGCACCACAAGTCCTGGCAGTTTGGCCTGGGCTAAAGCCTTTTTGACTTCTTTTACTTCTATGTTCTTAGAAAATTTTACCTGAACAATTACTCCACCGGCAAAATCTATTCCATACTTGGGTCCACCCTGAACCAGCAGGGAAATAATACCAATCAAGATTAAAATTCCTGAAAGTAAAAAGGCAATTTTTCTGAGCCCTATAAAATCAAAGTTAGTATTTGGCTTAATAATTTGTAACCCCATTTCTGCCCCCTTAGATATTTAGAGTCTTAACTTCTTCTTTGCTGGAGAGCCACCAATCAAAAATAGCCCTGGACACAAAAATTGCAGTAAACATGGATGCCAAAATACCCAGAGTAAGAGTTACAGCAAAACCTCTAATGGGTCCTGTTCCAAACTGGTAAAGAATAATAGCTGCAATTACAGTGGTAACATTGGCATCTAAAATAGTCAGAGTTGCTCTGGAAAACCCTTCTGCTATGGCCTTGCGGGGAGTAAGCCCCTGCCTTAATTCTTCCCTAATCCTCTCAAAAATCAAAACATTGGCATCTACAGCCATACCAATGGTTAAAATAATACCAGCGATACCAGGCAGGGTTAAGGTAGCACCAAAAGCAGCCAGACCAGCCAAAATCAAGATCAGGTTAAAAATGAGAGCAGTATCTGCAATCAATCCTGCAAAGCCATAATAAATCAACATAAAAATTACCACCAGAGCACCACCCAGCAAGGCAGAAAAGACACCTTTTTGAATGGATTCCTGTCCCAAAGAAGGCCCAACACTTCTTTCTTCTAAAATCTTGACTGGAGCAGGCAAAGAGCCAGCTCTTAAGACAATGGCCAGGTCGTGAGCTTCATCAGTGCTAAAATTACCTGTAATGCTCGCCCTACCCCCAATAATTTTTTCTTGAATTACAGGAGCAGAATAAACCTTGCCATCTAAAACAATAGCCAATCTCTTGTTTACATTTTCACCTGTAATGCGTTCAAAGATTTTAGCTCCTCTAGCATTAAAGGAAAGGGAAACATAAGGACGTCCAAAAGAATCAAAAGCCACATTGGCAGTGGTAATGTATTCTCCTGTTAGCAAAGGAGTATCTATCAAAACAATGGGTTGCTTACTTTCCTCTCCAGAGGGTAAGGTTTTATATAAGTAATAAATTTTTCTACCTGGAGGCAAAATGTTTTGCTTGACCTGTTCTAAGCCCACACTGTCATCTACCAGCATGAACTCCAGATGGGCAGTCTTGCCTATCACCCTGATGGCCCTATCTGGATCTTCTAAACCAGGAAGTTGAATCTGAATTCTATTGTCAGCTTGTTTTCTAATATCAGGCTCAGCAACGCCAAATTGATCTATACGGTTACGAATGGTCTTTACTGCCTGATCCAGAATCATTTTGCTTTGTTGTTCTTTATACTTTTCTTTAAAGGCCAGAACATAAACCAATTGCTCCCCTGACCTTTCCTTTTTAATTACTCGCACCATGGGAAAGTATTTTTGCAATAAATCATCTAACTTTTCCTGGTCAGAGCTCTTAAGTAGAGAGAAACTTAAAAACCCTTCCTTGGTTAAAAGAGGTTTTAAAATAAAAATTTCTTTATCTCTTGCCTCTTCTCGAATATCTTCTCCCAGTTGAATCAAAGAATTTTTCAGGGCAGTTTCCACATCCACGCCCAGAGTAAGATGGATGCCACCTTTTAAATCCAGTCCCAGGTTTATCTGGTTGGAAGGTAAAAATTGGGCCAAAGAAGAATTTTTTACTCCAGGAAGAGAAGGAAGAGTATAAATAATACCAAATAAAAGTACTACTAAAATCAACAAAAAACGCCATCTAATCCCCATGCTCATAGACTTCTACCCCTTTTAACGTTTTTAAACAAAAAAAGCCTGGCTTTAAAACCAGGCTTTCTTAACCAAAAAACTTTATTTTGGCTACTTTTTCTCTTTGCCTTTTTTTTGCGCTTTTTCTTCCTTTCTTTCCGGATTGGCCAGGCCTGCGATATATCCTCTATTTACCTGCAATTCCACTCCATCTGCCACCTGAATCGTAATAACATCTCCATCAATATCCACAATCCTACCATACAGGCCACCACCAGTCATCACTCTGTCACCCTTGCGCAAACTAGCCAGCATCTCTCTATGTTGTTTGGCCTTTTTTTGTTGAGGACGAATAAGCAAAAAGTAAAAAATAGCAAACATTAAGATTAAGGGCAAAAAGGCCCCTAAAGGACTACCCTGTTGACCTTGAGCCCCACTTTGGCCCATGGCATAAGCAATACTTACCAAATCCATAACTCCTCCTAAATTTTTTCCTAAGTTAAAGTCTTTTTACTTAGGGCTATTAAAAGCAGAAAGTCAACTCCTTTTCAGTTAAAAATTTAGAGAGGAGTAGGTCCGAGTTTTTTTTCAAGGGGAGTTTGTACTTCTTTGCCTGTTCTGGAAATAATTTTTACTTCTATCTCCACCTCTTTATTTTCTCTTTTTAAGGCTTCCTTTAATAAGGCAAGTAAGCCAGCACAACAGGGAACTTCCATCTGGAAAAGGGTAATTTTGCGTAATTCATTGTGCCTTATAATCTCCTGAAACTTTTCCAGATACTGAACTGTATTGCTAAGCTTAGGGCACCCCAAAAGCACTGCCTTATTTTTTAAATTTAATTTAAAAAAATCTGGCCAGGCCGGGGGAACACAATCAGCAAAAATATAAACTTCTCCAGATTTAAAAAAAGGAGCCTGGCTGGGAACCAGGGGGATTTGAATGGGCCAATGGGGAAGAAAGGACTCTTCACTACTGACAGATACCTGTTTGGTAGAAGGACAGGACTTAGTTGCAAGCCTTTTCTTTACTTCCTCTTCGGAAAAGGGTTCAGCTTCCCTTTCTATTAGTTTTAACGCCCCTGTGGGACAATGCCCTAGACAAGCACCCAGGCCATCGCACAGGCGATCGGCAATAACCTTTGCCTTACCATTTATTATTTGCAAAGCTCCTTCTGCACAGGAAGGGATACATTCCCCACAACCTGTACATAGCTCTTCGTCAATAAAAATAATTTTTCTCTTCATTTTAAGGCCTCCTCCTTTTGGGTTGGCCTCTTTTTAAGTAAAAAAATATAACTTAGCTTTGACCTAAATCAAAAAAAAATAAAAAAGGGCAAAGTAATAATACTTTGCCCTCATCAAACTAGCTTATAGGCTAATTTTTTTAATCGTCATAATCTCCATCACCCGCATGGGTGCGCAGATTCTCCATTGTCTTTATTTTTTCTACGGTCCAATCTGCTGGATTTTCAATTTGAGTAGCTTTGGGGCCTAAATTGGCACTTCCAGCCTCTAAAAGAAGCTCCTTGGCAATATCTGCTGTATCCTGGGCATTAAATACATTCACCAGAAGGTCATAGGTAAACTCTTCCACTGCTTTGGTCATACGCTCCCTTATCTCTCTGGGTTCGCTTAAAAACTTCATTTCAAAGGGTAAATTCAACCACTTGTAATTTTTAGGAGCCCAGCCCTTTTCTTTGGCATAAGCCACCATTTCCTGCCAAAGCTCCTCGCTTAAACCTTTACCTTCTTCCTTAATCAATTCCTTGTTTTCGTCCAGCACGGCATTGCCATATTCATCCACTTTAACTCCCCAGGCTAGCATCTGTAAGGCTGTAGCTACATTGGCTTTGGTGGTAGCAGTTTTGGCTGCAATCTCCCTTAACCTATCAGAATTGTTTCCAGAAGTACCGTGTTGGGCCCCAGAAATTTTATAAGGCTCCAGGGCCTTATGTATCCTGGCAGTTAAATCCACCTGAATTCCAGCATCACTATCCTGAATACCATGGGTGGTACCATTGTTTAAAGCAATCCAATCAGGAAAAATACCATGGGCATTTAAACCCTTGATTAAAAATAGGGCTTCCTCAGGAGTGGAAAGGCCTTCTTTACCTTTAATTTCACCTACTTCTGTTTCATAACCTGCCCATTCTGGTACATATTTGGCCAATTCTATGTTGGCCAAAAGATTTTCTGTATCAGGCAAATGTGAAGCATCAATGGCAATAGAAGTGATGCCAAAATCAAAAAGAGAAGGAATTTGTTTTCTGGCCAATTCTATGTCTTTGTCATTTTTGATGGTAAAATGATCAGCATGGATAGCTATAGGTATGGTAACTCCCAGTTCATTGGCCACAGTATCTACAAACCTGGCCAGATTCCACATATTGATGTGGCAATAATTGCTTTCAGACTTGGCAATTTCCACAATAATAGCTGCATTGGCCCTTTGGGCAGCCAATAAAACCCCTCTTAAAACAAAGTAATTACGGCAATTAGCCGCAATGGTCATGGCCTTACCTTTTTTTAACATGGCCCTATCAATGACCTTGCCACTTACCAAAAGGGCTTTGCTATGGGGAAAAAGCTTTTTTATATTTTCAGGTCTACCAATTTCCAAAAGTCTGGCATAGCTATCACTCATATGACTACCTCCTTGGTTTGCTGGTTCTTTATTTTTTGTCCCTTAAACCCTACTTTTCTGCCTGAAAAAAAAGCTTTTGGCAAGGTTTAGAAGACTTGCCAAAGACCTAAAACTTGGGCAAGTTAAAGCTCATTGTTTATTATTTAAAGGACTACATATGCTTAAACTGCAAGAGGTAAGTAAACACTTTGGCGGAGTAAAAGCCATTCAAAAAGTATCCTTTGAATTACAAGCCAATACTATCTTTGGGCTTATTGGCCCCAATGGTGCAGGCAAAACCACTTTATTTAACCTCATTTCAGGCACCTTAAAAGTCAGTAAAGGAAAAATCTATTTTCAAAACCAGGATATAACCCACCTCCCTGCCTATAAACGCAGCCGTTTGGGTATAACCAGGACCTTTCAAAACTTAAGCCTGTATCCAGACCTTACCTGCCTGGAAAATGTACTTCTGGGTGCTGCTTCCTGGATAAGGCCCAAGCTAAAAGATTTATTTGTTTTTAATTCCAGGGAATATAAACAACTCCAAAAACAAGCCAGGGAATTTCTGGATTTGGTTGGCTTGAAAGAAAAAGAAAAGCTTTCTCCCAGTCAACTGTCTTATGGCCATCAGAGGAAACTGGAAATTGCCAGATGTTTGATGAGCAAACCCCGGCTCCTTCTGTTAGATGAACCAGCAGCAGGCCTTAACAACCAGGAATCTCACGAACTGGCCAATTTACTTGCTTTTCTCAAAAAAGAACTTAACCTGACTCTACTTATAATAGAGCACGATATGGATATAATCATGTCCATATCAGATGAGATACTGGTACTTATAGAAGGCAAACCCTTTATCCAGGATACACCCAAAAATGTTCAAAAAAATCCAGAAGTAATTAAGGCATACCTGGGTGAGGAAGATATCTTTGCAGATATTGCTTAAAAACAAAAGAGGTAAAAGATGCAACGAGTAGTTATTATTGGAGGAGTGGCCTTAGGGCCCAAAGCAGCCTGCCGTTTTAAAAGGCTGGAACCTGAAAGTGAAGTGATTATCCTGGAAAAGGACAGGTTCATCTCCTATGGAGGATGTGGAATTCCCTTTTATCTCTCTGGTGAAGTAAGTGATATTAAGGAACTCCAAAGCACTTCCTATCATGTACTAAGAGATGAAAACTTTTTTGAACAGGCCAAAGGAGTCAAGGTCCTAACCCAGGTAGAAGCTCAAAAAATAGACCGCAACTCCAAAAAAGTTTTGGCCTTTGACCATAAAAACCAAGAGGAAAAGATATTTCCCTATGATAAGCTGGTCCTGGCCACTGGAGCCTTTCCCAGAAAATTGAATTTACCTGGAATAGACTTAGAAAACATTTACGCAGTAAAAAGTTTAGGCCAGGCCCTTAAAATCAGGGAAAAAATAACCCAGGGCGTGGAAAAGGCCGTGGTTATTGGTGCTGGTTTTATTGGCCTGGAAATCGCCTATGCTTTAACTGACCTCTGGGGAATTGAAACTTCTATTGTAGAAATAAGCCAACAAATTCTACCTGGTTTTATCAGCCCAGAACTGGCCCAGGTAGCTCAAAAACATCTGCAAGATCAAGGGGTAAACCTCTATTTATCTGAACAGGTACTTGAATTTAAAGGAGAAAATTCAGTAAAAGAAGTTATAACCAACAAAAGGACCCTGTCTGCAGACCTGGTTATTTTAGCTACAGGAGTAATTCCAGATTCCAGACTGGCCAAAGAAGCAGGCCTGAAAACTACTTCCTGGGGTGGAGTGATAGTAAATGAATATCTGCAAACCTCTGACCCCAATATTTATGCGGGTGGAGATGTTGTTGCCTTAAAACATCTGATTACTCAAGAATACGCCCACTTTCCCTTAGGCTCTCTGGCCAATCGCCAGGGAAGGGTTATAGGAAGCAATTTAGCTGGCTACCAACAGACCTTTGCTGGAGCCTGTGGAACCTTTATTTTAAAACTCTTTGACCTGACCATTGCTGGAAGTGGTTTAAGCCTGGAAAGGGCGAAAAAAAGTGGCTTTAAGGCCCAAAGCGGTCTGGCTCTGCAGTTTGACAAGGCTCATTTTTATCCAGAAAAAGACCTTATCCTTTTGGAACTGGTAGTTGAAGAAAAGAACGAAAGGGTTTTGGGCATTCAGGGCATAAGCTCCAATGGTGATAGCCTCAAAGCACGCATAGATGCGGTAGCCAGTCTTTTGCCTTTTTACCCCACCCTAAAGCACATAAGCAACTTAGAAGTGGCCTATTCTCCCCCCTATGCTGCTGCCATGGATATAGTCAATGTGGTAGCTAATGTCACAGAAAATATTCTGGAAAACAGAAACAGGGGAGCCTTACCAGAAGAAGTAAAAGCCTTTTTAGAAAAATCCTTACAGGATAAGCAAGGAATAGTGCTTGACTGTAGAGGAGAAGACAACGCCAAACCCTGGATAGAAAAGTACGGAGACCTCTGGCTTAATATTCCAGCTGAAAACTTAAGGGCCAATCTGGATAAAATTCCCAGAGATAAGGAAATTTTGCTTGTATGTAATACTGGGGCAAGGTCTTATGAAGCCCAACTAATTTTAAACAAAGCTGGTTTTAAGCAAACCAAAAATGTCCTGGGAGGAATGGGGTTCTTACTCAAATATGGCCTTAACCTTTAACCTTAAGGATGAATCATTATGCTCTGCACCTATGAAAATCAATTCTTAGAGGAAGCAGAATTAAGACAAATTCAACTGGAAAGGCTGCAAAGCACCTTACAAAGGATTCAAAGAAATGTGGCCTTTTACCAGAGAAGGTTTAAAGAAATAAACTTTGACCCAGATGAATTTTCTTCTCTTAAGGACCTGGAAAAACTTCCCTTTACCACAGAAGAAGACCTATCCAGAGCCTATCCCTATGATATGTTTGCCATTAACCTGCGACACATTGTGCGCATCCATTCCACCACAGGTAAAGACAAGGATCCCATTGTTATTGGCTTTACAGAAAACGACCTGAAAGCAATCGCCAGCCTGGTCTTAAGGACCTATCAGAACTTTAATTTAAGTAGCGAAGATGTTTTCCAAATAACCTTAAACTATGGTCTGGGTACAGCTGCCTTTTCCTTTCACGAAGGAGCCCACTTACTCAAAGCTTCTACCATTCCAGCTTCAGCAGGGCGCACTGAAAAACAAATCAAAATGATGCTTGATTTTGGCACCACCTGCCTTATTGCCACTCCCAGTTATCTCAAAATTCTAAAAAATAGACTGAGCCAGAATATCTATCCCTTGGCCAAACTGCGCCTAAAAACCATTTTAAGCACTGGAGAGCCTCTGGAAGATTCTTTAAAAAAAGACATTGAGGAGTTTTTTCAAGCCCAGGTCTATGATATTTACGGGCTTAGTGCAGTCTTAGGGCCAGGTATTGCCTATCAATGTCCTCAAAACAGACACTTACACCTAGCAGAAGACGTAATTTTAGCAGAAATCATTGACCCCAACACCTTAAAACCTCTTCCTCCTGGGGAGTATGGAGAATTGGTACTTACCACTTTGGTCAGTGAAGGCTTTCCCCTTTTACGCTACCGTACCGGGGATAAAACCATAATTATACCCAAGAAGTGTTCCTGTGGCAGGACTTTTAAAATCATAGAGCCCATAAAAGAACGGGTAGATGATGTACTCATAGTAAAAGGAATAAACATCTCTCCCAAGCGCATAGCCAGTATCCTGGATTCCATTTTGCAAACCCAGGTTGCCTGGAAAATGGAAGTAATAAGAACTGAGGAAAAAGATGAACTGGTCCTAAAAATAGGGATTACAGAAGAACTCTTTTATGACCAGATGAAAAGGCAAAGAGGCCTGGTAGATAACTTGAGACACTCCATTTCTCTCTGGCTAGGGGTAACTCCCAGAGTAGTCTTAGTGGAGCCGGAAAGCTTAAAAAAAGAATAAAATAATTTTCAATTCTTAATCTGAAAACTATTTATTCCAATCATCCCTTAGGAAACCACCTCCCAGACCGGGCCTGCAGGAGTGTCTTTTACTTCTATACCCAAAGCAACCAACTGCTCCCTTAGGGAATCAGCCAGGGCAAAATCTTTATTTTTTCTAGCGTCTTGCCTTTTGGCAATTAGGGCTTCTACTTCTTCCCTGGCAATATTCTTTCTCTTCAGCTGAATGTCTTTTAATTCTTCTAAAAATACTGCTGGAGCTAAATTGAGTACACCCAAAATCTTGCCTGCTCTGGTCAAAAACTCTCTAATTTCAACCAGAACATCTTTCATTGGCTCAGCCTTACGCAAATTCTTATCCGTAGCTATACGATTTACAATTCTAACTGTATTAAAAAGATAACCAATAGCTTTAGCTGTATTTAAATCATCTTCTAAAGAAAGAAAAAATTTATCTTGTTGTTCTTTTATCTCTTCTATTAAACTACTATCAACTTTTACCTTTTTCCACTTTTTATTGCTTAAAATAGCTTCCAGTTCTTCTACTGCTTGATAAATTCGCTTTAATCCCTTTTCAGCTTCTTCTACACTTTCCAAATTGTAATCTAAGGGGCTACGATAATGTTTGGTTAAGAGAAAAAACCTCAGCACCTCTGGATGGTAATTGTTTAAAATATCTCTTATGGTAACAAAATTGCCCAGGGATTTGGACATCTTTTCTGAATTTACCTGCACAAAACCATTATGCACCCAATAGCGCACAAAGGAAGTAGAATAAGCTGCCTCACTTTGGGCCTTTTCATTTTCATGATGTGGGAAAATCAGGTCCTGCCCTCCCCCATGGATATCAAAGGGAAGTCCTAAATATTTTTCACTCATGGCAGAACATTCCAGATGCCAACCAGGACGACCCTCTCCCCAGGGACTTGGCCACTTAGGCTCACCAGGTTTGGCACTTTTCCACAAGGCAAAATCCAGAGGGTCCTCTTTTTCCTCTCCAGGTTCTATTCTGGCGCCTGCTTGCAATTCTTCTATATTTCTACCTGAAAGCTCTCCATAGGTTTTAAATTTACGCACTCGAAAGTACACATCTCCCCTAGAAGTGACATAAGCAAATCCTTTATCTATTAGCTTTTGAGTCAGCTCTATCATTTCCTCAATATGCTCTGTAGCCTTGGGTTCAATATCTGCCCGCAAGATATTTAACCTATCCATATCTTCATAAAAAGCCTCAATATATTTTCTGGCTACTTCATCCCAGGGTAAATTTTCCTTATGGGCTCTATTGATTATTTTGTCATCTATATCTGTAAAATTACGTACAAAAATGACTTTATAACCTTTATCCCTTAGATATCTAACCAAAACATCAAAAACAACAGCAGAGCGAGCATGTCCAATGTGACAGTAATCATAAGCAGTAATACCACAAACATACATTCTAACTTCATTATCTCTAAGAGGAACAAACTCCTCTTTTTCCCTCTTTAATGAATTATAAATCTTCATTTTCCACCTCTTCTTCTTTTTTCACTGTCACCAGAGCGTAAACCTTAATACCTTCTTTAGCTCCAGTAAATCCCAGCCCTTCTTCTGTAGTAGCCTTAAGGGCAATATCTTCTTCTCCAAGTCCTGTAAGCCCCATTAAATTTTTCTTAATCTGCCTTTTAAAAGGAGCAATTTTAGGTATCTGAGCCACAATAGTCAAATCCAGGTGGACCAGTTGAAAATTCTTTTTCAGGGCCAGAAGCAAAGCTTCCCGAAAAAAAATACTACTGGGCATATTGGCATAAACATCTTCTGTATCTGGGAAAAAGGTGCCAATATCCTCTTCTCCCAGGGCACCTAAAAGGGCATCTGTCAGGGCGTGAAATAACACATCTCCATCCGAATGAGCTGCCACTTTAATCTTTTCAGAAATGGGAATTCCCCCTAAGATAAGGGGCTTATCGCCTCCATAACGATGCACATCATAGCCAAAGCCATTTTTATAAATTACTTTTTTTTCTTTTTTTAACATTTTCAAATCATCTTGGGTGGTAATCTTTAAATTTTCCTCTTCACCTTCCACTACGCCCACTTCCCTGCCCAAAGCCTCAACCAGAGCAGAATCGTCTGTGCCCACCAGTCCCTCTTCCCTGGCCTTTAAATGAGCTTGTTTTAAAATAGAAAAAGAAAATAGTTGCGGAGTTTGAATGCGTAATATTTTATCTCTATCCAGAGTCTTTTTTACCTTGTTGGCTTCCACTTCTTTTAAAGTGTCTTTGCTTTTAAGAGCAGGAATAACTCCAGCTAACTCAGGCTGACTTTCTGCCCGATCAAAAAGCCTGGAAACCAGCTGAAGAGAAAAAAAAGGCCTGGCGCCATCATGTACTAAAACCCAATCACACTCTTCAGGCAATTGTTGCAAGCCATTAAATACTGAATCCTGCCGCAACCTGCCTCCTGCAGCAAAGCGCAAAGCAAGATTAAGTCCCTGCTCAAAAGCCAAGTTCAAAGCTCTTTCCTGCCAAAGAGAAAGTTCACTTTCAGAAAAAACCAGAACAACTCCCCTTATCTTAGGAAAATTAGCTAGTTTTACCAGGGAGTGAAAAAATAAAGGCAATCCCTTCCAGGTGAGAAATTGTTTCTTGGTCTTTAAACCCTGCTCTTGAAGACGGGAACTTTGACCTGCTGCTAAAATTATGGCCCAATAATTTTTCATAGTAATAAAAGGGAGTTGGGCTATAAGCCGGGTTCTGTACCTCTAAAAAGAGGTGACTGCCATTAATCTAGGATCAAGGTTACCCTTGACCTCCAGCGGCCTACCCGAAGGCTTCAGCCGGGCCAGCCTCAAACGCCTTCCTATTTGGCCTTGCTCCGAGCGGGGTTTACCTAGCCTACCATGTCACCATGGTAGCTGGTGGGCTCTTACCCCACCGTTTCACCCTTACCCAGCACCCACTTTGAAGGCGGTAAATAGTAGTTTAAAAATTCAAAACTTACCATCTTCAAAGTGGGTGCTGGGCGGTCTGTTTTCTGTGGCACTTTCCTGGAGTCGCCTCCACTGGGTGTTACCCAGCGCTCTGCCCTGTGGAGCCCGGACTTTCCTCTTCTTAAAAAACTTAAGAAGCGGCAGTCCGCCCAACTCCCCTGTTTTATATTTTAAAACAACAAATTATTTTGACAAGTAATTACTTGGAATAGTGTTCTTCCCAGTAAATCAAGCGTTGACAATTGGGACAATTTAAAATTTGCTCTCCTTTTTGGAGCTCTACATAAGTTTGCGGTGGAACACTAATATAACAGCCCGTACATACACCATTGCTCACAGCCACTACCACAGGCTGACTGAGCCTTTCCCTGATAAAATTATACCTGGCAAGAATAGGAGGAGGTATTAAAGCACAAGATTCTTCTCTTTCTTTTTCCAGTTTTTCTATTTCCTGTTTTACTTCATCCAGAGCAGTAATATTCTCTTCTTCCAGGGCCTCTATTTTAGTTTTTAACTCTTCTTCTTTGCTTTCCAGTTCATCCAATTCTTTTTTATGTAAACTTATATCTTCTAAAATAGTAGTCAATTCTTCTTCTTTGGTCCTATTTAATCGCTCAAAATTATCAAGCTCTCTCATCATTGCTTGATATTCTTTTGAATTAGAAATAAGCATCAATTTATTTTTAACTTTTTTAATTTTATTATTATTATCTTCTATCTCGGTTTGCATTTTCATCTTTTGGTCATTTAAAAAATCAAACCTTTCCTGTATCTCTGCTTTCTTTTTTTCAACTTCTTCCAGTTCTTCTTTCAAGCTATTTAAGGCTTGGGGAATAGATTCTATCTTTTCCCTATAAGCTATTAGTTTGTTGTCAATATCTTGAAGGACAACTAGCTTTTTAATCTGTTCAATATACATTATACCTCCTCCTAAATTTATATAAACCCAAAAGGATCTTCTCCTTCTATAAAAAAGACTTCAACTTCATCTAAATTTTGTTTAAGATATTTATAGAAAGAGAACATCATTTTTTCTTCCAGAATAAAATGCCCAACATCCAAAACCCAGCCACGCTCAGCCAGTTCCTGGGCCTGATGGTATTTAACATCTCCAGTAATATAGACATCAGCCCCCTGTTTAAAGGCAGAAAACCCCAGATCTGCTCCAGAACCAGGACAATAAGCCACCCTTTCTACTACCCTGGGAAGGCCTCCCACCTCTCTTAAACTGGTTATTTCTAAAATATCCTTGAGCCTATTTAGAAATTCAGCAGGTGAAAAGGGAAGGGGTAAATCCCCTATAAGTCCAAGCCCACCTTTCTCCCTTGAAGAAAGAGGATATAAACTTACAAGACCTTTAAAATCTTCCCAGAGATTAATTTGCTCCAGGACAAAATCCCTGGCTGGAGCATAAATATCTAAATAATGAACTCCCCTTTCGTCTTCAGAACTTGCCAAAACTCCTTTTAATTCCTTTAAAAAACCAGCCCTTTTAAGAGGTAAAGGAGGAGAAAAGTGTATTCTCCATATCTGCTCTGATTTTCCAGGTTGCAAAGAAGAAATATTAGTCAAACCCAAAGACCTGGCCAACCAACCAGCAGGCCCTTTAATATTGGCGTCCAGAGAAGTATGCGCAGCATACAACCACATTTTGGCTTCCAGTAATCCCTGTAATAGGTGATAGTACCCATCAATTTTATTGGGAAACCTGGGTTTTAAAGCTAGAGGATGGTGGGTTAAAAGAAAATCCACCCCCAGTTCTAAGGCCTTATTTAAAGTCTTAAAGGTAGGGTCTAAGGCCAAGGCAATTTTTTTGATTTCTCGAAGAGGACTGGCAACCAGGACTCCACTTTGATCCCAACCAAGAGCCAGGTCAAGAGGGGCAACTTCTTCAATAATTTCAATTAGTTCATCTACTAGCATAAAGCATAAAAAAAGGGTGCTTCCCTCTTACGCTTAAGGAAGCACCCTTTTCCTTTACCTTTAATTGTTTGCTTATTTTATCTACTTTAGAACTGCTATCCAAGGTTTCTCCTCAAATGGTGGGCCTACCAGGATTCGAACCTGGGACCATCCGGTTATGAGCCGGGAGCTCTGCCAACTGAGCTATAGGCCCAAAAGGTAAACAAAGGCATTTACTCTCAAATAAAGGGATTGTCAACTCTTTGCAAACAGAGAAATTTTTCTTTTCTAAAGAAAAAGAAGTTCCTGAATCATTTTCTTTAGTTCTTCCAAAGAGTAGGGTTTGGATAAAACCCCTTTAAATCCATACTCCTTATACCTGGCCATAACCGGGTCTTGAGAATACCCACTGGACACTACAGCCACCACCTCTGGATCTATTTTCAACAACTCCTTGATAGTTTCCTTTCCTCCCATCTTACCCGGGACAGTTAAGTCCAAAACAACCAGGTCGTATTTGTTATTTTGCAAAGATTGTTTATACTTTTCCAAAGCCTCTTCTCCACTTCTTACACAGGTACAGTCAAAGCCAAACAGGGAAAAGACATCTCTGGATATCTCCAGGATTTCCTCTTCATCATCCATAATCAAAACCCTCTTATTTACAGAAAATACTTCCGGGGTATGCGCATCTTGCTTTTCTTTTTTAGCCAAAACATTATTGGTTTTACTTACAGGTAAAATCAAAATAAATTCTGCCCCTTGAGAATAAGTGGCATTATATACTATTCTTCCTCCATGTCTTTTTAAAATAGAATAACAAGAAGCTAAGCCCAGCCCAGAACCTTTGGCTTTAGTAGTGAAATAGGGTTCGAAAATTTTAGCTTCAACTTCCTTGGGCACGCCAGGCCCTGTATCTTGAAAATAAATCAACACATACTTGCCAGCTTTAAGCTCCCAGAAGTTGTCTTCCTCCAGGACTTCTACTCGCATACCTATCTGAATACGACCTTTGCCCTCCATGGCCTGTAAAGAGTTGATAACCAGATTTTCTATTACCTGGGCAAATTGACTGGCATCCACATTTACAGGTGGCACTTCCTTGGGAAAATCAAAGCTCACTTTTACTGCACTACCTTTAAGTAAAAAATGGGCTGTTTCCTTTATTATCTTATCCACTTTTACAGCTTCTTTTACTGGCTCTCCACCCTTAGCAAAAGTGAGGAACTGGGAAGTAAGCTGCTTGGCTCTTAGAATAATCTTTTCCACTTTTTCTATTTGCTCAACAAGCTTTTCCTTTTCCTCTGGCCTGGTTAAGCGCAAAAAATTAAGATGATTTAAAATTATGGTAAGTAAATTGTTAAAGTCATGGGCAATGCCACCAGCTACCACGCCCAGAGCTTCTAACTTTTCTTTACGCAACCTTTCCTGCTCTAACTGAATTTTCTCAGAAATATCTTTAATTACTACTACTGTCCCCACCATTTCAGCAGAAAATCCCCTTACAGGAAAAACTTTCACTTCCACAGGAATCTTTTTATCTTTGTGATTTACTAAATACAATTTATCACTTTCCCAGTTCTTTTCTTTAGTTAAAACCTGTTTAACCGGACAGAGTAAATTTTCTTCCTGCTCATAAAGATAAATATAATCAGTAAAAAAAGAATTCTTTACCTTTTCCAGCTCAATACCAATCATCTCTTCCCCTGTCTTATTCATAAACAAAATGTTTCCCTTGATATCTGTGGTAATAACAGCATCTCCTATCCCAGCTAAGGTCAACTGGAAAAGGTCCTTTTCTGCTTTTAAATCCTTTTCTATCCTGGATTTCGCTTCTATTTCTTGATTTAATCTTAGATTTATTTCCTGTAACCTCTTGGTTCTTTCCAGTATCAAATGTTCTAAGTTCTGGTTTAAAAGTTGCAAATCTTCTTCTGCCCTTTTTCTTTCCGTTATATCCCTAAAAATAAAAACCAGACTGTTTTCACACTTTAATTCAACAGAAGTTAAAATACACTCTATATACTTATCCTCTTTCTCAACATTATAACCAAATTCTATCATAGACTGTTCTTTTAAACTCTCTAAATCAAGGTTTTGAATTAAATCAAACCCAAGTATATTTTTTAAATTTTTAGTTATAAGATTATTTTCTTTAATCTTAAATATCTCTTTAAAAGAATTATTGTATTGAGATATATTTAAATTATAATCAGTTACAACCAAACCATCAGCCATAGTATCCATAATAACAGTTAAATAATTTATAACATCTTCTAGTTCTTCTGTTGCATTGCTAATACTTATCTTTAATTTGTCAAAAAATCTTCCCAATTCCTGGGCCATATCTTCAAAAACTATAGCTAGATATCCTATCTCATCATCACTTTTCTTGGAGAAGATTGCGTTAAATTCTCCTTTTTTTACTTTATAAGCAAAATCTGTAAGTTCTTTGAGAGGATAAATAATTTTTCTCATAAAGAAAATTGTAATTAAAACAATAATCACTAGGCCTAAAAGGTTAAAAATATTTACCTTAAAAATAAAATTCATTATTTCTTTCTGAATCTCTGCATATTTTATTCCAATTACAATATATCCAGCTTCACCTAAAAGTACGCTTTTCTTTATTTGAATATATTTTTTTCCGTCTATCTGAATATAATATGGGCTCAACTTTGTTTTTTTCTATTTTACTTTGAGTAATAACAGTTAAAGGAGGAGCTGGGACAAAAGTATGAGCTATAACCTCCCCTTGTTTATCCATAACCAGGACATAACCTATACCCTGTACCTGTAAAAATTGATTTACAAGTGCCTGAATCCTGGATAAATCTCCAGAAGATAAAATTTCTGGTAAAGAATAGGAAATAGAGGATATAATAGAGTCTGCTTTTTGTAAATAATTGTTGATGAACTTTTCTCTAATAAAAAAGGAAAGGTAAAAAGTAACAACTATAGCATAAATAGAAAAAAATAACAGAATAATACCTATAACTTTTCTAAGTAATTTAGATTTAAACATATCTAATAAAATAATGTCCTGAAGTCTTTTAAAGGATGAAGCATGCCATCTTTTATGGTAGCAAAGTAAACCTCTTTCAAAGCTCCCTGGTTATCTCTAGTAAAAACTACTGGATCTTCAAGGCCAATTTCAAAGCCCTTAGGATTATAAATAACTTCTTCCAGTTTACTTCTATCCAGAGAAGGACCCAATCTTTTTAAAATTTCCACTATCAACTTAGCATTTAAAAAACCCTCAAAGGAAATAGGTCCATAAAAGGGATGATTGTAGTCTGCAGGGGCATATTTTTTTATATCAGCTTTATATTTAAGAAGAGTAGCCAGATATTCTTCATATATTTTATAATGTTTCAATTCAAAAAAAGGAACCACTACACTATTTACAAGCCCAAAGGAATAGGAACGATTATTTTCGTTTTCCAGCTTGCTTAAATTTAAAAACATTGCCTGAGCATCTACAAAAGATAAGTTGGCCACAGGAACTTTTATTTGAGCATCTCTTAAATCCCGAATAAAGCCAGTAGCTGCACTTGTGCTGGCTATAGAGAGAATAACATCTACTTTATTTTTTTTAAAAACCTCCACCTGTTGCCTATAACTATCTTTTAATCCACAGCCTCGTATATAGCTGGCATCAGCAACTATTTCTAACCCTTTTTGTTTTAAAAAATCCCTTGCACTTTGCCAGCCACTTCTACCAAAGGCATCTAATTGATAAAAAATACCTATGCGTCTTTTCCCTATCTCCAAAAACCTGGTTAACAAAGCCTGTATTTCCCTCGTATAAGAAGGCCTAAGATTGAGTACATACCTTTTATAGGGATCTTTTCTTAGGCTAAGCCCTCCAGTTAAAGGAAAAAATAAAAAAGCTCCATGCTGGTTATCAATGCTTAAATAGGGAAGAATCCTATTTACTGTAGGAGTGCCCACATAATCAAAAAGCCAGATAATTTTTTTCTCGTCCACCAATTCAAAGGTATTTTGCAGGGTAAGTTCGGGCTCGTACTTATCGTCATAGGTTAAGATTTTTATCTTTTTACCATAAAGTCCCTTTTGTTCTTGATTTATCTTTTCCAGATAAGCAAAGGAACCACGGTAAAGTTCTATTCCCAACACTGCATTGGGTCCAGTAAAAGCAGCTGACATTCCTAAGTAAATGGTATCTTTCTGAGAAGCAGCCCAGGAAGGTAAAGTTAAACCTAAAAATATAAAGAGAAAAAGTATCCTTTTTAACATCATTAGATTTCTTTGGAAAATTTTTGGGCAATTACTCGCATGTGTACTTTTTCCTGCTCAGCTAAAATTAAAAACAAACTTTTAATGTCTTCTTCAAAACTTTGAAAAACCAGATTTTTATACAAATCATAAGCCATTATTTCAATCTGCAGAGCTACTTCTAATAAATAATTTCTATCCACCTGTTTTTTTTACTTCCTCTAACCAGTCTTCTAAACTTTTTCCACCTTCTAAAATTTCTCCTGAAGCCCTTTCAAATAAAAGTTCAAAACCTTCTAAGGAAACTTGCTTTCCCTTTGCCCACTTATAAATCACATGGGCATGTTTTTTTTCCAATTCTTCAAAGCTGGCAAACTCCCTGCCTATAACATGGGCAAATTCTTCATTTATCCGCTTGTAAAAAAGATAGGCTCCTTTTTCCAGTTCAATGGCCTGTTTTACCACTTCTTCCAGCTTATTTAAATGGGCAAAAACTCTAAAATTGGGCCAATTGGAAAGAGTTTCTCCTTCATAGGCCAGAATCCCACCTTTTAAGTTATAAATTTCCTTTTCAAACATTCCACTGTCTCTGGCCAATCTAGCAGCTGCCCGGGAACGATTGCCACTACGACAATAAAAAATATAATTTTTTCTGGCATCAAAACTAAATAATTTACTCTCCAGATCTGGCAAAGGGGCAAGCAAGGCTCCTGGAAGGTGTTTTTCTGTATATTCCTCTGGCTGTCTTACATCCACTAACACATAACTATCTTCTTTTTCCTCAGCCTGAATTTTTTTTAATTCCTGAGCATCAATATCCTTTATTGGTTTTTCTAAATAAGACATATAAGTAACTCCATTCTTACTTTGAAAGGCATTATCTCCTTTCTTGACCTTGATGTCAATTGAGGATAGAAAAAATTACTCTAAAAATAAAAAAAATGGGAGTTTTTTCTTTATGCCCAAATTATGCGTAAATGTAGATCATGTAGCTACAGTAAGACAAGCTCGCCTGGGTTTAGAGCCAGATCCTTTAACTGCTGCTCAATTAGCTATCCTGGCAGGAGCCAGAGGGATTATCGTTCACCTAAGAGAAGACCGAAGACATATTCAGGATAAAGATGTATTTAATCTAAAAACCCATTTAAAGGCCAATTTGCACCTGGAAATGGCTGCTACTGCTGAGATGCAAAAAATAGCTTTGCAGGTAGAGCCACATATGATTTGCCTGGTTCCAGAAAAAAGACAGGAATTAACCACTGAAGGTGGGCTTATTTGCAAAGGCAGAGAACAGGAATTAAGGGAATTTATCGCTCCCTTTAAAGAAAAAAAGATTTTGACTAGCTTATTTATAGATGCTGATTTAGAACAAGTTAAAGCAGCCCAGGAAATCGGTGCAGAATTTATTGAAATTCATACTGGTCATTATGCAGATGCTAAAAATGAACAGGAAAAAGAACAGGAACTAAAAAAAATTTTAAAAGCCATTGAATATGCTCAAAAAATAGGTTTACAGGTAAATCTGGGGCATGGTTTGGATTATCAAAACATTTGGGCCTTTGCTAAAGTACCTGGCATTAAAGAATACTCTATTGGGCACAGCATTATCTCCAGAGCTATTTATGTGGGCATAAGTAAAGCTGTAGAGCAAATGGTTAATATCATAAACACCTTTGTAGATTAAGTTATGGTTTTAGGGGTAGGTCTGGACTTAGTAGAGCTGGAAAGAATAAAAAAAATTTACCAGCGCTATGGAAATAGATTTGCCCAGAAAATATTAGGCACCAAAGAGCTTGCTCATTTTCAGGAAAAAAAAAATAAAATTGAGTTTTTAGCTTCTCGTTTTGCCGTAAAAGAAGCCACTGTAAAGGCTCTGGGCACTGGTTTTACTCAAGGCATAAACTTTAAAGACATTGAGACTCTAAACACTCCGCAAGGAAAACCCTATCTCTCTCTTTCGGGTGAAGCTAAAATCTGGTTTCAAAAATTAGGAGCCAAACACAGCTGGCTATCTCTTACGCATAACACTTTAGTAGCAGGAGCAGTGGTCATCTTAGAAGGATAAACTAAAAAGGGGAGAAAAATGTTTCAACCTTTACCAACGCCACAGGAAATGGCTAGGTGGGACGAGCTTACCATTGAAAAATTCGGCTTGCTTCCAGAGGTACTTATGGAAAATGCCAGCCGGGAAGCTCTTTATGTATTAAAAGAAAGGTTTTCTTCTTTAAAAGGCAAAAGCGCCCTTATCTTTGCTGGCTCAGGGAATAATGGTGGAGATGCCTTTTCTCTGGCCAGGCACTTAGCCAATCAGGAAGTAAAAGTAATGGTCCTGCACTCCAAATGGCAAAAGGAATACCTCAATACCACTGCTGGCTATTACCTCAACCTGGCTAAAAAAATGGATATTCCCCTTATGCATCTACCTGAGTACAATATGGACTTTCTACCTCAGGTGGACATTGTGGTGGATGGCCTTTTGGGTACTGGTTTTAAAGGAACTCTGCGCAAAGAGTATATTTCCTGGATAAAAAAGATAAACAAACTGGGCAAACAGGCCTTTGTGCTTGCCCTGGATATTCCCTCAGGCCTGGATGGTGAAACCGGAAGGCCCTCTCCCATTGCAGTGGTCGCAGATGTAACCATTACCTTTGAAGAGGCCAAACTGGGACTGTTTTTACCTCCAGCCAAGCCCTATATTGGGCAGTTAAAGGTGGGAAAAATTGGTATTCCTAAAAAAATAAAACAGGAAAATCCCTGTACCCACTATGCCCTTACCTCCAAAATTTTAGACCTCATTTCTCCTCCTCCTGCTACCTTACACAAAGGTCAAGCTGGACATGTCTTGGTTGTAGGAGGTTCCACAGGACTTACTGGTGCGCCCCAATTAGCTGCCCTTGGAGCCCTGCGCATAGGAGCAGGATTGGTCACAATAGCCTGTCCCAAACCACTGGCTTCTCAGGTAAAAGGAATTTTCCCTGAAATAATGCTCTTACCCTTGCAAGGTGAAGAAGAGTTTTTAACCTCCAAGGATTTTGAGCTTCTGGAAAAACACCTTTCTCGCTTTAAAGCTGTAGTTTTTGGTCCGGGCATGGGTAGAGATTCCAGGACCTTAGAATTGCTAAAAAAATACTTGCAACTAGAACATCCGCCAACTGTTTTTGATGCTGACTCCCTCTACTTTTTTGCCACAGACCCTTCCTTAATAAACTTAAGTAAACAAAAGGATAAAATCTTATTTACTCCTCACCCCGGAGAAATGGCTCGTTTTTTTAACACTACAGCAGAAGAAATAAACCAGGCCAGAGCCCAGTTTGCCAGCCAATTTGTGAATAAATACCAGGTAAGCCTGATTTTAAAAGGAGCAGCCACTATCATAGCTCATCCCAATCGTCCCCTTTATATCTCTCCCTTTGCCACACCCAATCTGGCGCTGGGAGGTTCAGGAGATATTTTAGCCGGTATTATAGGTGGCCTTTTAGCTCAAAACTATTCCTTAGTGGAAGCCTCTTGTTTGGGGGTTTTTGTTCATGGACTTACAGGCGAAAAACTGGCTCAAATTTATCCTTATCGTGGAAACCTGACTCAAGAAATTGCCCATCATTTACCTTTAGTTATAGGAGAATACAAGCATGCTAAAAGCTAAAGACATCATGCAGACCAAGGTAATCACCATTGAACCCCAAGAAACCATTATTCAGGCAGCCAAACTAATGCTAGGCAATCAAATAAATGGCCTTCCAGTAGTGAATAAGGAAAATAAAGTAATAGGAATTATTACCCAAAGCGACCTTATTCTGACCCAAAAAAAAGTGGACCTGCCTTCTTTTTTTACCCTGTTAGATGGTTTCCTGCCTCTATCTTCCTTAAACAAACTGGAAGAAGAAATAAAAAAAATGAGTGCAGTTAGAGTAAAAGAGGCCATGACTCCCAATCCTCTTTGCCTATCACCAGAGCATACCCTGGAAGAAATCGCACAGATTATGGCTGAGAAAAAATATCACACCTTACCTGTGGTAGATGAAGAACAAAAACTCATAGGTATCATTGGCAAAGCAGACATTTTAAAGGCCCTGGTAAATGAAAGTAGTAGTTAGAGAACTAGAGGAAACTCAAAATTTAGCTATCACTTTAGCAAATCTTCTTTTAGAACAACAACAAAAACCTCTTATTCTCTTTGAAGGCAATTTAGGTGCAGGGAAAACCACCTTTATTCGCTTTTTTGTACACGCCTTTCCCCAGGGTAAACAGGCAGAAGTAAGTAGCCCGAGTTTTAATCTGCTCAATATTTACCCTACCCAACCAGAGATTGCCCATTTTGACCTTTATAGACTGCAAGGGGAAGAACTGGATACTGATTTAGAGGAGGTTTTACTTTCTTCTAAGTTTATTCGTTTGGTAGAATGGAGCGAACACCTTCCTGCTTATTTAAATTTTGCAGACTGGCTCAAGATAAGTTTTCACTTGCAAGAAAAAGAGCGCATTTTGGAGTTTACAGCCAAAGGAAGTATGACTAATATCTTGTCTTCTTTTAAAAAGCTAATTTCAGGGAAAGAGGTGAAGTGAAAAATGAAAATTATTGTTCAGAAGTTTGGAGGTACTTCTGTTGCCAACCTTGAGTGTATGCAAAGGGTAAAGGAAAAGGTTTTAAGAGCCCTCAATCAAGGAAGTAAAGTGGCAGTTGTACTCTCGGCCATGGCTGGAGAAACCAATCGTTTAATTGAGTTAGCTAAAACCTGGTCTTCCAGACCTGACCCAGCAGAGATGGATGTACTTATGGCTACAGGAGAGCAAACCTCTGTGGCCCTATTTAGCATGCTTCTAAAAGATGCAGGAATCAAGGCCAGGTCTCTTTTGGGGTACCAAATCCCCATTCGTACGGACAAAGAATTTGGAAGAGCCAGGATTTTAGATATAGATGAAGACCGACTTCGTTCCTATTTCAAAAACTATGATGTACTGGTTGTAGCTGGCTTTCAAGGTTGTGATTGTGAAGGCAGGATTACCACTTTAGGAAGAGGAGGTTCTGATACCAGTGCAGTGGCTTTAGCTGCTGCCCTAAAAGCAGACCTCTGTGAGATTTATACGGATGTGGATGGAGTATATACCACTGACCCCAATATCTGCCCTTCGGCCAGACGCATTGAACGCATTGCCTATGAAGAAATGCTGGAAATGGCCAGTATGGGAGCCAAGGTTTTACAAATAAGATCAGTAGAATTTGCCAAAAAATACAATGTCCCAGTGTATGTGCGTTCCACTTTTACTGATGGACCTGGGACATTGGTAACTCAGGAGGATGAAAGTATGGAAGCTGCTATGGTTTCAGGCATTGCCTATGACAAGGACCAGGCCAGAGTTACTTTAGTGGATGTATATGATGAGCCAGGCATTGCAGCCAAAATCTTTGAGCCCATTGCTGCTGCCGGTATTGTAGTGGATATGATTGTCCAAAACCCCAGTAGAGAAGGTCGCACAGACATGACCTTTACTGTACCCAAAGGAGATATAGACAAGACCGTGGAAATTATCTCCAAAATCAAAGGAGAAATTGGAGCCAAAGAAGTACTCACTGATAGAAATGTTTCCAAGGTCTCAGTAATTGGTGTTGGCATGCGCAATCACTCTGGAGTAGCTGCCATTGCCTTTTCTGCCCTAAAAAATGAAAACATAAATATCCTTATCATTAGTACTTCAGAAATTAAAATTAGCTGCCTTATTGAAGAAAAATACACAGAACTGGCAGTAAGGACCTTACATGAAGCCTTTGGTTTAGACAAAGAACCAGAAAAAACCTGTTAAGAGCTATGAAAAAAATAAAAATATATGACACCACCTTACGAGATGGTACCCAGGCCGAAGATGTCCACTTTTCCCTAGAAGATAAAATAAGGGTAGCCCAAAAGCTAGATGAACTGGGAATAGACTATATTGAAGGAGGCTGGCCTGCCTCCAATCCCACAGACCAGCGCTTTTTTCAGGAAATACAAAACTATCACTTTAAAAGAGCCAAAATCACAGCCTTTGGCAGCACCCATGGCGTAAATAAAACCCCAGATACTGATGAAAATCTGGCTAGCCTGATTAACTCTGGGGTAAAGGTCATTACCATCTTTGGCAAAACCTGGGATATCCATGTGAGGGAAGCCTTAAAAACCACTCTGGAGCACAATTTAGAGCTTATAGCCGGTAGTTTGGCCAAATTAAAACCAGAAGTAGAAGAGCTCTTTTTTGACACAGAGCACTTTTTTGATGGCTTTAAGGAAAACAAGGACTATGCCCTGGCTTGTTTACAAAAGGCCCTGGAAGGCGGGGCAGATGTTTTAGTCCTCTGTGATACCAATGGTGGCACCACTCCTTTAGAAATCAAAGGCATTGTGGAAGAAGTAAAAAAACGCTTTCCTCAAGCCACCTTGGGAATCCACACGCACAATGATTCAGAACTTGCTGTGGCCAACTCTTTAATTGCTGTAGAAGCTGGCGTAGAGCAAGTACAGGGAACCATAAATGGCTATGGAGAGCGCTGCGGCAATGCCAATCTCTGCTCCATTATCCCCAATTTGCAGTTAAAAATGGGTTATGAGTGTATCCCGGCAGAAAACTTGCGTCTTTTAACCTCTGTATCTCTCTTTGTCTCAGAAGTGGCCAATTTACCTTCCTTTCACCGCCAACCCTTTGTGGGGAAATCTGCTTTTGCTCACAAGGGCGGTATTCACGTAAGTGCAGTGCGCAAAAACCCCAGAACCTATGAACACATTCCACCTGAAAGTGTGGGTAATAAACAGCGTATCTTGCTTTCTGATTTAGCAGGACAATCCAATATTTTATTTAAAGCCAAACAATATGGCTTTTATCTGGACAAAAATGACCCCTTTGTCCTGGAACTTCTGGCCAAACTAAAACACCTGGAAAGTGAAGGCTACGAATACACAGCAGCTGAAGCCTCCTTTGAACTTTTGTTAAACAGGGTCTTGGGTAGAACCAGAACCTATTTTTCCCTGGAAAATTATAGGGTCTTAGAAAGCAAACGTAAAGACGAAGACCCTCTTTCCGAAGCTACAGTTATGGTCAGAGTGGGTGGTATGCTGGAGCATACTGCTGCCAGTGGAAAAGGACCAGTAAATGCCCTGGACAACGCCCTTCGCAAGGCTCTGGAAAAGTTTTATCCCTGCCTAAAAGAAATGCACCTTATTGATTTTAAAGTAAGAGTCTTTTCCTCTTTTAAAAAGGACCTATCAGGCACTGCCTCCAGGGTAAGGGTCTTGATTGAATCTGGAGATGCCAAACAAAGATGGGTAACCGTGGGCGTTTCCTATAATATTATTGAGGCCAGCAGGCAGGCTTTGGAAGATTCTTTAAATTACAAGTTATTTAAAGAAGATCAGGAAAAACTAACTAAAGCTTTGCAAGAAGTTACTAAAGATATGTAAATGAGCGTTCCCATTCCCTTAGCGGAAAAGCTAAGACCCAATTCCTTAGATGAGTTTATTGGACAAAGCCATTTAAAAAGCCGATTAAGAGCGCTTATCAAAAGTAAAAGGCCGCAAAGTTTACTCTTTTTTGGTCCTCCTGGCTGTGGTAAATCCACGCTTGCTCTGCTTTTAGCCAAAGCCTGGAATAAAAAGTATATCAGGCTTAGTGCGCCAGAAATAGGTTTAGCTGGTTTGCGCAAAAAAATAGAAGGAATAGATGTTCTGATTCTGGATGAAATCCATCGTTTTTCCAAGGCCCAGCAGGACTTTTTTCTACCTCTCCTAGAAGTGGGTGAAATAACCCTTCTGGCAACTACTACAGAAAATCCTTCCTTTAGCGTAACCAGACAACTACTTTCCAGACTGCATGTACTAAAACTGGCCAGTTTAACCCTGGAAGAATTATTAACCCTGGCCCAAAAAGGCGCTAAATATCTCAATCTAAAAATTTCTCCAGATAGTTTAGAACTTTTGGTTTCCCTGAGTAATGGCGATGCCAGGACCCTTCTAAATCTTCTGGAATACATCTCCAATTTGGAAGAAGAAGAGTTAAGGCCAGAAAATCTCAAAACCCACCTACCAGAGATAGTAATTCGCGGGGATAGACAGGGAGATGCTCATTACGAACTTATCTCTGCCCTCATTAAATCCATCAGAGGAAGTGACCCTGATGCTGCCCTTTATTATTTAGCCTGCTTGCTAGAAGGTGGAGAAGACCCCAGATTTATTTGCCGCAGGCTTATCCTTTCTGCTTCAGAAGATGTGGGACTTGCTGATCCCATGGCCCTGCCCCTGGCTGTGTCCTGTCAACACGCAGTTGAGTTTGTGGGTATGCCTGAAGGATTTATCCCTCTGGCAGAAACAGTGGTTTATCTAGCCCTTGCTCCCAAATCCAACTCCACTTATGCTGCCTATTTAAACGCCCAAAAGGAAGTAAGGCTAAACGGCCCCAAGCCTGTACCTTTACACCTGCGCAATCCTTCCACCAAGCTGCAAAAACAATGGGGCTATGGTCATGGCTATAAATATCCCCACGCCTATCCAGGCTCTTATATAGAGCAAGAATATTTACCCCAAGAACTTAAAAACAAACAATTCTATTTTCCCAAAACAGAAGGTATGGAAAACCGCCTCAACTTGTGGTTAAAAAGCAAGAAAAAGACATCTCCAAAAGTTAAAAAATAGTTACTTTTTCCCAAGGCCAAAGTTATATTATACCTTTTTATTCTTACTTACCTTGCGTTAAAAAGAGACCCTCTCTCGTCATCTGCTCACCTGGAATCTTTTAGCTTAAAACTTTAATTGTTCACACACATCTTCTAAAGAAACCAATTTTTCTTGCGGAGCAAAAATATTAGTATAGCCTAGTTTCCTGGCCTGTTTCAACCTCAAATCATGCCCCAGCACCCTTCGAATCTGGCCATTTAAGTCCACTTCTCCCCAAAAAATACTATTTTCCGGTAAGGGCTGGTCATAAAAAGAAGAAAGCAAGGCTACACAAATAGCTAAATCCAGAGCCGGGTCTTTTAAGCTAAGCCCTCCTCCTATTTTTAAGTAAATATCCTTATCTTTTAAACTTATTTTTAATCTTTTCTCTAAAACTGCCACCAATAAATTCAACCTATTTTGATCTATACCCTGTGCTACTCTTCTAGGCACAGCCAAAAAGGAAGAACTGACCAGGGCTTGAATTTCTACAGCCAAAACCTTGTGCCCTTCTAAAGTCAAAGTAAGGGCCTGGCCACTTAAATTGTTACTTCCTTCCAGAAAAAAAGTAGAAGGGTCAGCTACCACCCTTAATCCTTGCTCTAACATTTCTAAAACCAGAACCTCATTACTGGGGCCAAAACGGTTTTTATTTACTCGAAGCAAGCGAAAAAAATGCTCTCTATCCCCTTCTAGGTACAAAACACAATCCACCATGTGCTCTAAAAGTTTGGGTCCAGCAATAAGCCCTTCTTTGGTCACATGGCCCACCAAAAACAAAGTAATTTCCCTGGCTTTAGCCAGGCCAATAAGCTCCAGGGCGACCTCTCTTATCTGGGAAGGAGTTCCTGCCACTCCTTCCAGTTTACTGGAAGTTAGGGTTTGCACTGAATCTATAACTGCTATTTGAAACCCTGTTTCTAATACTTCCAGAGCTTCTTCTAACTTTGTGCTATAAAAAAGATAGAGATTATCAGAAGCAAGCCCCAAACGTTTTCCCCTGCTTTGCACCTGTAGCAAAGACTCTTCTCCGCTTAAATAAAGGGTCTTTAACCCTCTGGAGGCAAGCAAGCCTGCCAGTTGTAACAGCCAGGTGGACTTGCCTATGCCAGGCTCTCCTCCCAAAAGATATACCCCGCCCTTGACCAGTCCTCCACCTAAAAACAAATCTACCTCTTTTTCTCCACAGGAAAAATACACCTCTTGCTGGGAAAAGGACTGAGTAATGGGTATAGGAGAAAACAGTTGCTCTTGCTTGGAGGAAGAAGTGGTTTTAGTAGAAATTGATTTTAACTCTAGGGTGTTCCACTCCCCGCATTGGGGACACTTTCCAAACCAGGTCGCAAAATTGCTTCCACACTTATTACAGATATAAAGCTGTTTTTGTTTAGCCAAAACTATTTCTTTTCAGGTGGATTTTTCACATCAATAACTTCTAAAGCAAACTCCTGTACGTTTTCAGGAGGATTATAAAAAACAACCATAAAAGGCACTCTACCCTGGGGCTTTACAAAGGTGTTGTTGGTTAAAATACCTATCTTAGAGTTTAAAACTCCTTCCAGTTCTTCTTGAGTTAAAACCTGTAGTTGAAACAAAGACGCAGTATTACCAGCTAAAAATTCCTTTTCAGCTACCACCTTACCGCTATCATCAAAAATCCTGGCCTTTATTTTTATCAATTCTTTGGTCTCTTCAAATTTATTAACTGCCTCTCCTTCAATAACAAAAAGCTCTCCTATTTTGGAGTTATTTACAAAGTATTGCTTTACATTTTCCAGAGAAATATTTTTTACCTTTTCTTCTATTTGTTTTTGGCTGAGTCCAACCTCACCCTTTTTCTCTAGGAAAAATTTGGCTTTTATTTGAGGAAAAAAAATATAACCGGCAGAACCCAGACCCAACAACAATAATAAAACTATCAGCCAGATAATCAGCTTTTTTTTGCTTTTTTTTCTTTTAGGAGCTTTTTCTTCCTCCTCCAGATCCACTTTGATTTTTTTATCTGACTTTACACTGACTCCTGCCTGCTCTTCCACTTCAGGAATGGCAATATCTTCGGGACTATCTAAATCCAGCTTATCTTCTTCCAATTCTAAAGGGAAAATGTGAGAACATTTAGTGCATTTTAGCTTAACTCCAGGTTTAACCTTTTCCTCGGGAAGATTATACTTTACCTTACACTCGGGGCATTGTACCAGCATCCTAAATTCCCCCTTTTAGCCTCACTCTTTAAGTTCAAACACTCCGCTCAAATTTCTATATTTTTCCGCATAATCCAGACCATAACCCACAATAAAACCTTTTTCCAGGACAAAGCCAGCATAATCCACTTCTACATCTACTTCTCTACGCTCTTTTTTATCAATAAGCGCACAAATCTTTACACTTTCAGCCTTTCTGGCTTCCAGGACTTTTTTTAAATAAGCCATGGAATGGCCTGTATCCACAATATCTTCCACCAGAAGTAAATGTTTCCCCTCTATGGGCAATTCCATGTCCTTGGAAAAAATCACCTTGCCTGTACGGGATTTTTGATTGGCATAAGAAGATAAGCGGACAAAATCAACCTCTAAATTCAAATCAATGGCTCTAACCAAATCAGCAAAAAACAAAAAGGCACCTTTTAAGACACACACTGCTACCAGTTCTTTGCCAGCATAGTCTCTGCTTATTTCCTTTCCCAATTCCTGCACTCTTCTGGCAATCATCTCAGGGGAAAATACCACTTCCAATCCCATTTAATCCTCCTAAATTTTAATCAATACTCTAAATTTACTTACATTTCAATAAGCATGGCTATTTCATCGCACTCCGGGAACTTGGGGCATTTTAGACAATCTGCCCATACCTTTTGGGGTAAAACATCTTTTTCCACCACCTTAAATCCCAGGCGCTCAAAAAATCTGTCCTGATAAGTTAGGACAAAAACTTTGTAAACATCTAAAGTAATGGCTTCACTCAAACAGGCCTCCACCAACCTTCTCCCCCAATTTTGGCCCTGTTTTTCCTTAGCCACAGCCAGGGACTTAATCTCAGCTAAATCTTCCCAGATAATACTCAAGGCGCAACACCCAAAAACTTCCTGGGTCTGGCGGTGGGCCAAGACAAAAAAATCCCTAAGATGAGTATAGAGTTCACTAAAGGAACGGGGCAAGAGAAGTCCTTCTTTAGCATAATACATAAGTAAGTGGTGGATGCTCTTTACATCTGAAATTTTTGCCTTGCGCAAGTATAACTCACTCACCTAAAAGCTCCTCTATCTTTATTTTTAACTCTTCCAGGCCCATATACCCTTCATGAATGAAGACCTTTTCTCCAGAAGAGCGATAAATTTCTAATTTGGGTAAATTTACCACCTGAAAAAAATCACCAACACTTTCCTTGCCCAGCCAGACAGGGTAGTTAAAGTTGGTTTCCTTATAAAAGGCAAAAAACATTTCTGGGTCATAATCCACAGACACTCCCAGTATACTTAGTTTCTGCCTGGGAAAAATGGTCCTTAGCTTAATTAAAGAAGGTATTTCCATCCTGCAGGGAGGACACCAGCTAGCCCAAAAATTGACCAGGACCAATTCACTCTGGCTATTGGCAATAAAGGAAATAATATCCCTGGGTTTGGCAACCTTTATGTCCTTGGCCAGGGTTAAATCAGTTCCCCCAAAAACAGCTAAAAAAAGAAAAATAATAATTAATCTGCGCATTTCTTTTCCTCCAGACTGGCCAATAATTTTTTGGCCAGTTTTACAGCAGCTACTGCGTTTTCTGAATAACCATCTGCCCCAATCCTATCGGCAAAGGCCTGAGTTACCACAGCCCCACCTATCATTACCTTGCACTTCAATTTTTCCTTTTGAACCAGTTTTATGGTTTCTTCCATTTTAACCATGGTGGTGGTCATCAAGGCAGAAAGGCCTATTAAAGGAGCCTGCTCCTTTTTGGCTACTTCTACAATTTTTTTAGCTGGAACATCTTTACCCAGGTCAATCACTTCAAAACCATGGTTTCTAAGCATCAAACAGACAATATTCTTGCCTATATCATGAATATCACCCTCTACAGTAGCCATTACTATCTTGGGACCTTTTTCAGACTTATCTTTCTTTAGCCAGGGTTCTAAAAACTTAACTCCCTCCTGCATGGCCTCAGCACTAAGTAAAAGCTGAGGCAAATAATATTCCCTACGCTCATATTTATCTCCCACTGCAGTTATACCCGGGATAAGCTCCTCATTTAGCAGGTCAAAGGCCTTTTTCCCCTCTTTTATTTCTTTCTCTAAAAGTTCAATTAACCTTTCTTTATCCCCTAAAACAACTGCTTCTTTAGGTGTAGAAGCTAGAGACTTACTTTTAGTTTGCAGGGTAATTTTTTGCTCTCCAGCCTGCCAATGGGAAAAATGAGCAATAAACTCTTCTGCCTGGGGGTCTTTATTTAAAAGTACCTGCCCGGCATAAAAAACTTCTTTTATTTTCCAGGAATTGGGATTTACAATACAACTACTTAAACCTTTAGCCATGGCCATAGCCAAGAAGGTGGAATTGATAAGCTCTCTAGCAGGCAACCCAAAGGAAATATTGGAAAGCCCCAGAGTAGTGGGCAAACCTAACTTTGTACAATAATCAATGACTTCCAAACAGGCTTTGGCTGCTTCTGGCTTAGAAGATACAGTAAGGGCCAGAGCATCTACTAAAATCAACCTCCTGGGAATGGAAAGCTCTGCGCACTTTTTCAGCATTTCCTCTATAATGGCAATGCGTTCTTTGGCACTTACAGGCAGCTTTTTCCCCTTTAAAGGAAGTAAAATAAAAGGAGCGCCATAATCCCTACACAAGGGGCCCAGCACTTCCAATTTGCCTTCTTCCCCACTTATGGAGTTAATTAAAGCAGAACCAGGATAAATCTGTAAACTCCTCTCAATGGCACTAACCTTACTGGAATCAAAACAAAGCACAGGATCAAATCTTTTCACCAGTTCCAATCCCAGCCTGGGTAAAACCTTTTCCTCTTCTACCAAAGGAGCACCCACATTAACATCCAAGACCCTAGCTCCGGCCTGGAGTTGCTCCTGAGCCAGGTTTAAAGCTTTACTCAATTTCCCCTCTTGCAACTCCTGGGTAAGGTCTTTTTTTCCTGTGGGATTGATTCTTTCTCCAATTAAAACAGTCTTTTCCTCTTTACCCAGAAGCACGTATTTAGAACGGGAAGTAAGGGCAAGGGAAGGAGATGCAGGAGAAGGAGAGACAAATTGTTCTTGAGTTAGTTTCTGGGCCAGAGCCTGGATATGCTCAGGCGTAGTTCCACAACAGCCACCCAAACACTTTACTCCCTTTCTGGCAAAGGTAAGCATATTTTTAGCAAAGGGCTCTGGCTCCAGTTTAAATACAGTCTTGCCCTCTTCTAAAACAGGTAAACCAGCATTGGGTTGTACCAAAAGAGGCAAAGAAGAATATTGAAGCAACTTTTCCACCAGAGGCAAAAGCTCCACAGGCCCTAAACTACAATTTACTCCCAGCAGATCTATCCCCATATTGAACATGGTAAGCGCAAATACTTCTGGAGAAGTACCTGTAAGAGACACCCCACCTTCAAAGGTCATGGATACTCCTATGGGGATTTGCCTATTTATTTTTCTGGCCGCAAGTACCACAGCCCTGGCTTCAGCCAGGTCAAAGTGAGTTTCCGCCAGAATCAAATCCACTCCACCATCTATTAAACCCTGAATTTGCTCGCTAAAACTATCTACCAGGTCTAAAAAGTCTATATCCCCTAAAGGCCTTACCATCTTGCCACTGGGACCAACACTACCTGCTACCAGGGCCCTGTTTTCTGCTGCCCTTTTAGCTACCAGAGCCATTTTTTTATTTACTTCATAAGCACTTATCCCTGCGGGCAATTTAAATCTGTTGGCTCCAAAGGTATTGGTAGTAATTACCCTTGCGCCAGCCTGAACATAAGCCCTATGACAGTTAAGTAGCGTGTCCTCCTCTTTTAGGGCAAAAATTTCTGGCATTTCACCGGCAGGTAAACCTTTGGCTTGCAATAAGGTGCCCAATCCACCATCAAAAAGGATAAACTCATTTTCTTTTAGTAGCGTCAAAAAATTCATTTATTGCCTTCCTCCCCATCTGGACCTTAACCTTGAGTTAAAGCCATAGTTTAAAACCTTGCAAAGGACAAATAAAAAATATAGGAATAAAAGGATTAAAGGAGTTCTATAGCATGCCAGAAAAAAAACAGTCTCCTGAAAGTAAAGAATTGGCTCTTATTGAACCAACCAATACTTATCCCCAAATAAAAGACAATCTCAGCTTATATTTACAAGAAGTAAATAAATTTCCAGTTTTGAGTCCAGAAGAAGAAATAGAGCTGGCCAGACGTTATAAAGAATACCAGGACCAAGATGCAGCCTTTAAACTCATAACTTCCAATCTAAGACTGGTGGTTAAAATAGCTATGGATTTTCAGCGTCGCTGGATGCAAAATGTTTTAGACCTTATCCAGGAAGGAAATATTGGCCTGATGAAGGCTGTACAAAAGTTTGATCCAGACAAGGGAATAAAATTTTCCTATTATGCTTCCTTTTGGATTAAGGCCTATATTTTAAAATTTATCATGGACAACTGGCGTATGGTCAAGATAGGTACCACTCAGGCCCAAAGAAAACTCTTTTACAATCTCAATAAAGAAAAACAACGTCTAGAAGCCATGGGTATAAATCCAGATGCAGAAACCATTTCCAACAACTTACAGGTCTCAGAAGCAGATGTTATTGAAATGGGCAAACGCATGGGCCAGCAGGACCTTTCTCTGGATATGCCTTTAAATGATGATGAGGAATTTACGCCTTTAAATGTCTTGCCTGCCTTAGAAGGCAGTGTGGAAGATAAAATTTTTCAGGAAGAAACAGTAAATCTGTTAAGAGAAAAGTTAAAAACAATTCTTCCCCAATTAAACGACAAGGAAAAAGATATTCTGGAACTCAGATTGCTCAATGACTCTCCTCTTACCTTAAGAGAGATAGGGGAAAAATATGGTATTACCAGAGAAAGAGTAAGACAAATCGAAGCTAGATTACTGCAAAAGATAAAAAAACTTTTAGAAGAAGAAATCACAGACTTTTCCAGGGATTGGATTTTAGATGAATAAAGTCTTTAGCCTCCTCAAAGCAGAAGCCAAAAAAATAGCTCAACAAAACCTTCCTTCTTTTTATACTATTTTTTCACGGGAACAAAACCAGGCCAAAAACTTCTTTTTTGACCACCCTCTTATTTATCGTTTACGCGAAGATGTCCTACCCTTTATCCTGGACTCCTTTGGGCATGGCATAGAGCACGCCAAAAAGGTAGCCCTAGATGCCAGTACCATTGTCTTAATTGAAGGAAAACACTTGCCCAATCCTTTACTTAAAAAAGCTTTTCTTTTAAGCCAGATAGCGGGCTTGCTGCACGATACTTGTCGCACAGAAGAAGACCATGCTTTAAAAGGGGCTGAACTAAGCCAGGAAATCCTAGAAGACTATCCTCTTAGCCAGGAGGAAAAAGAAATTATTTACCTGGCCATAAAAAACCACGAAGCCTTTGGACCCAGGATAGAAATCAAAGACGACCTGGCCCAACTGGTAAGTGCTGCTCTTTATGATGGAGACAAATTTCGCTGGGGGCCAGATAATTTTACCACTACCCTTTGGTCCATTTGTAGTTATAACCAATGGGGAATAGAAGAACTGAAAAAAAGAATGCCCCAGGCTTTAGAGTTTATGCAAAAAATCAAAGATACCTTTAGGACTTCTACAGGCATTAACTTTGGCCCAGAAATTGTGGATTGTGGTCTGCTTATAGGCAAACATCTCTACCAAACCTTACAACAAATAGAAAATTATGCGTAATTTAATTTGTTTTACTTTAATCCTTTTGGCCTTACTTAGTTGTTCTCCCTTACACAAACCCCGACCTGTTAGTATTCCCCTTTCGCCTGAAGCCAAGAAAATTTATACCTTTCTTCGTTTTCTGGATCTGGAAAACCAAAAGAAAATTGAAGAAGCCAAGCTGGAAGCCCAACAACTACTTCAATTAAATCCAGAACCCTATATTTATCTGGAAGTAGCCAACTTTTACTGGCGCAACCTGGATTTTAATCAAGCCAGAAACATTTTAAAGCAGGGTTTAAAAAAATTTCCAGAAAACAAGAACCTCTATCTTTCCCTAGCCAAATCCTATCTGGCTGAAAAAAGACTCAAGGACGCAGCAACAACCCTGGAAGAGTATCTGGCCATTAAACCAGAAGACTTTTCTGTGTACCAGGAACTGGCAGCAATTTATCTGGAAAATAAAGAATACAGTAAAACCATAGATTTACTCAAAAAACTACCTCCTGAAAAGCAAAATAAAATAACCTATTATTATTTAGCCAGGGCTAATTTTGAACTAGGTCTTACCCAAAAAGCAGAAGCTTTGCTTCAAAAAACTTTAAAACTGGATCCAGAGTTCTTTGAAGCCTGGGCAGAATTAGCTTATATCTATGAAATGAATAAAAAATATGCTGAAGCAGAAGAGATCTACACTAAATTATTAGAGCAAGAAGAAAATAACGAAGACTTGGTTTTGAGAATAATTGAATTAAACCTAAAATTAAACAACCCTAAAAAGGCTAAAACTTTTTTAGAAGATAAAGATATAGATTTTAAACTAAAAGTATTCTTAAAATTTTTAGAAAATAAATATTATGAATATGCTGAAAACATATTAGAAGATGTAAAAAAAGAAGAAAAAGGTACAGACAGGGTAAATTTTTATTCTGCTCTTCTCTACTATGAGAAATACCAAGATTACAATAAGGCTCTTCAATATTTAAATAAAATAACACCCAAAAGCAGTTTTTACCTTCAATCACTAGAATTTAAAATTCAAATTTTGCTTTTACAAAAAAATTACGCCTTGGCTCAAAAAACTCTAGATGAAGTTAAACAAGCCTATCCCAATCACAAAGAATTTTATATTTTACAGATATACGCTTTTGAACAACAAAAAAAATACACCCAGGCCTTATCCTGGATAGAACAGGCCCTACAAAAATGGCCCAAAGACAAAGAAATACTTTATCGCAAAGCCATTATCCTGGAAAACCAAAACCAGCGCCAGAAATCTTTAGAACTTATGGAAAAAATAATTTCCCTGTATCCTGATTATGATCCTGCCTTAAATTTTGTAGGTTATGTCTTGGCTGAAGAGGGAAAAGACCTAAATAGAGCCAAGCTCTTAATTGAAACTGCCTTAAAAATGAGCCCCAACAACGGCTATTACCTTGATTCTCTAGCCTGGGTTTACTTTAAATTAAAAGAGCTAGATAAGGCCTGGGAATATATTCAAAAAGCTGTAAGTTTTACTGCCGATGACCCTACTATTTGGCAACATTATGGAGACATTGCCAGGAGTCTAAACCTAAAAAAAGAAGCCATCAGGGGCTATAAGCAGTCCTTAAAGTTAAATCCCCATAATTTGGAACTAAAAAAACTACTCCAGAAATTAAGTGAAAACTAAATTTATCACTCTCTTGTTGGGGCTAATTGTTCTAGCCAGTTGTGCTCCCCCAAAGCTTCCTTCTCCAGAACAAAAGCTGGAACAATTCTGGCAACAGCAACAAAAATATAAGCAAATCAACACCTACTACTTACAGGGCAGCCTTAGTTTTAAAGACCAAAAACAGGCTTCCCGCTTGCTCTACACCTGTTTTGGCCAAAAGAATAAGCTCACCAGAGTGGATTTTTCCTCTTCTTTGGGTCAAAAGATTTCCCTCTGGCAAGAAAGTCAAAACAACCTCCTGGTCTTTTTTCCCTATGAAAGAAGAGCTTATCAAAGCAACCACCCCAGGACTGCTATTACTACCTTAGACTTTCCCCTTCCCTTTACCTTGACTCAAAGTGTCAAACTGCTCCTGGGAGAAGTCCAGTTTCTCCTACCCTTGTCTTCTTCAGAAAATTTTTCTAAAAACCTCTTGACTCAACTAGAAATTTATCCTTTAGGTCAAATAAAAAGAATAAACTATCAAGGATACACCATATCCTACTTTAACTATGTAAAGACTAACATAAACCTTTCCATACCTAAAAAAATAATTATTGAAAAAGAAGGCTTAAAAATAACTATTTATCAAAAAAAGATAAAATTAAATTTAAACTTAAATAATTTAGAGCTAAAATTGCCAGAAGATGTAAATTTATTTAATCTCTTGGAGCAAGAGTAAAATGAGAACCTTTATTCACACAGTTTTAAGTGGAATATATACAGCTTATACGGAATTGTTATTTTCTCTTACTCTAATCTTAAAAATTGCAGAAATAAAACAAATTCAGCAAAAAATAAAAGAAGAACAATGTTTTTTAGGACAGCTAATTTGCGAAAAAAAAGATATTGATTCTGAAGAAGTAAAGACAACTCTCAAACAAATAGAATTTTTACAAGAAGAAGTAGAATATCTAAAAGAAAAGCTTGAAAATTTTAAGAACCTCTTTTTACACAAACGCCAACAAAGATTAAAATCTTTTAAAGGAGTTTTTTAAATGGAAGAAAAAAAGGCTCTAATCTTTGGTTCAGACCACGCAGGCATTAACCTCAAAAGAATACTAATGGATTTTTTTCATCCCCAATTTGAAATAATAGATGTGGGCACAAGGGATACCAATAGCTGCGATTATCCCCTTTATGCCCGCAATCTTTGCGTAAAGGTACTGGAATTAAAAACTCTGGGTATTCTTATCTGTGGCACAGGCATAGGCATGTCTATCACTGCCAACCGCTTTAAGGGCATACGTGCTGCCCTTTGTACCAACGAATACATGGCCAGAATGTCTAGAGAGCACAATGACGCCAATGTACTCTGCCTAGGTGAGAGGGTAATTGGAGTGGACCTGGCTAAAAGTATTGCCAGCACTTTTGTAAACACTTCTTTTGCTGGAGAAAGACACCTGAAAAGAATCGAGTTAATAGAAAAGCTGGTTTAAACTTTGTTAACAATTTAATTTTCAAAAACAAAACAGGTTAAATTTGGTTTACAGGGTAAAATATCAGGCCAGGTAAGAGGAAAAAGAATTAAAGATTTATAACCTGATTTTTGTCTTCTATTCCTGCTTTTATTTTTCTGGTCTAAGTCTACTCACTCAATCAAAAAAACAACCTCTTTAGCAGATATAAAAAGCATGCGAATTTGGGATATCCATCCAGGTTATTTAAATCGCCAAAGTCTATTAGGCGAACACAGAGAATTACACGGAATCCTCTCGATTCTAATTCATGGGAAAAAGGGATATTCTAAACATCCTGAAACCAAGCGCTGGGCAGGTTTTCTTTGGGCCTTAAAGATAAGACATGAATTTTTAGTAGCAGAAATGCGCTTAAGAAATTTTAACCATAAGTCTTATGTTAAGGTAAATTCTGCTTTTAAAAAATGGCCAGAAATTTATATTGATTCTCCCAGCGCCCAATTTAACTTACTTAAGCAAAAATATCAAAATAAAGAAGAGGGAAGAATACCTCTTCCTAAAAATGAACAAGAACTCTGGAGTCAGCACAAGTATTCAATTTTAGCTAGAAATCCCAATTTATACAAAGAAATAGGTCCCTTAGTAGCTAAAAAAGAAATAGGCTTTGAGCAATTAGCGTTAATTTTAGTGGAAAATCTTAGAATCATACCAGATGAAAAAAATATAAAAAATGCACTTCAACACATGTGGGGACATATAGCCAAATACTCTTCAATAGATAAACACCTGGTAAATAAAATGCCTTTAGACCAGCTACTTAGAGAAATACAGAAGTGTACGCTTAAATTTAAAGAACCTTATTTACTTTTATCTACAGCTTTGAGTGAATTAAGCGTGTGGATAGAAAATAAGGACTTAAATTGAAATAACAAATTAAAAAGAAACAAACTTTTAAGTTTTCAAGCCCTCTCTTTTAAAAAATAATCCAATTTAATTCAAAGAGTTATAGAAAAAATAGATTTAGTTTTAGAAACCATCTTGACCAAACAATTCTTTTCTTATTAAGCAAAAGCGATTTGGCCAAATTGAGAAAAAGCATCAAAGTAGCTGGAGGAGAAAAATATGTCTGTAACCCTGGTAGACCACCCTCTCATTCGACATAAATTGGGTATCATGCGCAAACATGATATCAGCACCAAAAATTTTAGAGAACTGGCTTCGGAAATAGCCAGACTACTTACCTATGAAGCCACCAAGGACCTGGAAACTGAAAAAAGCACTATTCAGGGATGGGCAGGTCCTGTGGAAATAGAGACCATCAAAGGGAAAAAAATTACGGTAGTGCCCATACTTAGAGCTGGACTGGGCATGCTAGATGGAGTCCTGGACCTTATTCCCGGGGCTAAGGTAAGCATTGTTGGTTTGTATCGCAATGAAGAAACCCTGGAACCTGTTCGCTATTATGTAAAACTGGCCAAAAACATAGAAGATCGCATTGCCCTAATTTTAGATCCCATGCTGGCTACTGGAGGTAATTTAATTGCTACCATTGACCTGTTAAAGGAAGCAGGTTGTACTAAAATCAAAGGATTATTTTTAGTAGCTGCTCCAGAAGGATTAAAAAAAGTTACAGAAAAGCATCCAGATGTGGAAATATACGTAGCCTCCATTGATAAGAGGTTAAACGATAAAGGCTACATCCTGCCAGGCCTAGGGGATGCAGGAGATAAAATCTTTGGAACTAAATAGGCACCACCTGGTGCCTATTTTTTTGTCTTTTTTGTTCTTTAAAAACACCAGTGCACGGTAAAGGAGGTTCTATGCAACAAGATCCAACCAAGTATGATTTTCGTTTAAGAGACTCCCTCCTGGGAGCGCAAATGCTCTTTGTGGCTTTTGGGGCTTTGGTTTTAGTACCCATTTTAACCGGGCTTGACCCCAATGTGGCTCTTTTTACTGCTGGCTGTGGCACGCTACTTTTTCAAGTTATCACCAAAGGAAAAGTTCCTGTTTTTTTGGCTTCTTCTTTTGCCTTTATTGCACCTATTATCTATGGAGTAAAAACCTGGGGCATTCCCGGTACCCTATGTGGCCTGGCTGCAGCAGGTGTTATCTATATTCTCTTAAGCCTGCTCATTTCCTTAAGAGGAGTAAAAGTCCTGGAAAATTTGCTTCCTCCTATTGTTACCGGCCCAGTTATCATGGTAATTGGTCTTATTCTAGCTCCTGTAGCAGTAAATATGGCCATGGGTAAAACAGGAGATGGCAGTGCTGTTTTAGTGCCAGAAAAAACAGCTCTCACCATTGCCATGATTTCCCTGGCAGTGACCATTATAGTCTCCCTCTTTGGCAAAGGCATGTTAAAACTCATTCCCATTCTTTCTGGAATTATTGTAGGATATCTTATTTCCATCCCAGTGGGTTTGGTCAACTTTGCCCCTGTAACCCAGGCACCCTGGTTTGCCCTTCCCAATTTTACCTTTCCTGAATGGAACCTGCAGGCCATCCTTTTTATTGCTCCTGTGGCTATTGCTCCAGCCATTGAACATTTTGGAGATATTCTGGCCATTAGCTCTGTGACAGGAAAAGACTATTTAAAAGGCCCTGGAGTACATAAAACTCTCTTAGGCGATGGTCTGGCCACTTCTCTGGCGTCCTTTTTAGGTGGTCCTCCTAACACCACCTATTCAGAAGTAACCGGGGCTGTAGCTCTGATTAAGGTCTTCAACCCTGCTATTATGACCTGGGCTTCCATCTGTGCCATTTTGCTTTCCTTTGTGGGCAAACTAGGCGCTTTTTTACAAACTATTCCTACTCCTGTTATGGGTGGAATTCTCATTCTCCTCTTTGGTGCTATCATGGTCGTGGGCATCAACACTTTAGTTAGAGCTGGCCAGGACCTGATGGAGGCCAGAAATATGGCTATTGTGGCCATAATTGTTATCTTTGGAGTGGGAGGAATGTCCTTTTCTGCTGGAGAATTCACCTTAAAAGGTATCGGGCTAGCTGGTATAACCGGAGTGGTATTAAATATTCTCTTACCTGGTAAAAAATAAAAAAAGGGGCTTAAAGCCCCTTTTTTTATTAAACTATAAGCAAAACCTTATTTTTCTTCCCAGCCAGTAACCTTGTATCCCTTTTCTTCTACCTTGGCTTTTATCAACTCAAAATCCCCCCCTTTATCAGCCTCAAAATAGGCAGCTTTATCTTCTAAACTTACCTTTATATTTTTAAGATTACCCATACTCTCCAAAATCTTGGTAACAGTATTTACACAATGCTGACAACTCATACCTTCAATATTTAATTTAAACATAAAACCTCCTGGATAGTTAATAGATTCAAATTAATTATATCAAAATATTAACCAATTTAAAAATATTTCCATTTATTTAAAATAATTAAATTTAATAAAAAAATAAATTTAAAGATAAATCTAAGCTATAGTAAATTAAGGATTTAATTTTATTTGGTACAATACATTAATCCAAGCCATTTCACTTGTACTGTTATTTGTACCTACAATTTCAACATTGTATAAATAACCATCAAGGTATCCCTTAGTATCTACTATCTTTCCATACACTATATAGTCTCCATAAATTTCTTCCCAATCAGGATTATTAATGATATCTGATGGCTCTGAATTAGAGGTACATGCATTCGTTGAATTACAAAAATCACATACCGTGGTCCAGTTATCTGTATCTCTTTTTAATTTACAGGCATGCCCAGGTATCCAACCTGATGAATTAGAATCCCAAGTAGAATCTCTAATATCAATCAAAAATTCTTCCACACCTCCCTTTGCAGCTTCTAATGCTGATGTATACCTTTTTACAATACCTGACTGTTTGGTACTCGATACCACTAAAATCATTATAGCTGATGCAAGCACTATAGCAATTAAGCTCAAAATTAGAGAAGTTATAAGGGCTATACCCCTCTCATCTTGCTTTTTGAAAATCACCGAATTTCCCTCTTAAGATTCATGGGTTTTACTGAAAATTGAAATAGCTTCCATCTATAATGTATATCATCCCCTGTAGGAGTAAATTGTTCAATGGTCCCATTAGAAGTATTTAGATAAATTGTGCCTCCAGAATAATTAAAGGCTGGGTCTTTTCTACCTTCGTGGTAAACAATAAATACTTTTACCTGTTTTAGCTGAGACCTTAAAACCTTCGGATCTGAGGGTAATGTAGTTGACCATGTATCAACAATGTCATCATCGTCAGTATCAAGACCAAATGCCACTTTAAACCTTTCTACACAGTCCAGTATTGGTTGCGCACCACCAGTACTTGCATCTTCTCTTCTTAATACTTTAGTATTTTGCGCACATCTTAATGGCTTATCTTCTGAATTGTAGTCGTCTAATTCATAGGTTATTTTATTATCTGTAGAATTAGAACTAAGACCAAATAAAAGCAGTAGCTTTGATGGATCAGATGAATCAACTTTATAACAATTATATTTTTGGGTATAATCTAAATCAAGTGCTAAATAACAAATATTTGTATCATTACAATCCTCGGCAGAGATTTCTGCATCATCAAGGGTAAAAAATCTCTTTCCATTAAAATCTGCATAACCATAACACTTTGTATAATCATTTCTAGAAGATACTGTTGAACTTATTGTAAGAGTATTGTTTGCTTCATCATATTCTAGAGGCAATTTATCATTGGGTATTCCAAAACCAGCCAGCTCAATATCTCTTCTAATTATTTCAGCCCCTATTAGCCTATCTATATTGGATACAGCAGTAGTAGTCTGCTGTGTGTATGCTTTCAATACATTTAAATATGATTGATATACAGCACCTAGAACCACTGATAAAATTACTAACACCACCAACAATTCTATTAAGGTTACACCTTTATTTTTCATGGCTCATGCACTACTGTATTTATGGTATAAGTTTTTGTCGAATTACTGTTAGGTGGATATTTATAAGTAACTATAACTTGTACTTGACTGTTACCACTATCTATAGGAGTAGAATTAGAATCTATCGCAAAGGTTAAAGAAAAATTTCTAAATTTTTTAGTTGCATTATCTTCACATTCAATACCACTTCTTATATTTTCTATACAATCTTGAGCTATTTTTACAGCTTCATCCCTAACTAAATTATTTACATTACTACGAATATAAGTAGCAAGACTCTGCACTAGCGTAAGAAGAACCAAAGTCAATATCAACATGCTAACAAGGACCTCTATTAAAGTAAATCCTTTTTTTTCTTTAATTACAATCAGTTCCATTCCATGATCCTATTTTTGCTCTTGTTACTGAAACTGCTACACAATTATTAACTTCTTCCTCGTTTAGGTCTGTAAGATAAATACTATCAAAATTAACAACCACACCTCTAGAAAATTTTATATATGTATAAGTTGAATTAGATGATTTAAATTTCGATTTTAGATTTAAAATTGTTATATCAACATACCCACCACTATCATTAATCTCACCATCATAATCTGTATCACACCTTTCATATATCTTCTTAAATTCTGATGTAGTTCCCCAATACAATCCACAAACTTTTTTTTCAACAAAGCTTTTCATTCTGGCATCTTGAATTAGAGTATAAATATTTTTTATATCGTATTGAACATCATATTTTTTCTTCCATTTTGTAAATTGTGGAATTGTAATGGATAAAACTATTGCTATAATAGATAAAATTACCAAGAGTTCGATTAAAGTAAAGCCTTTTACTTTTCTATCCATAATAAAATATTGCCCTTAGGACTTTTTGCTGGATTTACATAAGGGGTAGCTGATTCTGGAGGTACTCCTGTATACCATGGAGTAGTAGCATCATTAAATGTTGATGTCTCATCTGTACCAACAATTATTTCTTCTATATTACCACGGGATAGTTGTAAAAATAGTTTTCCTCCTGGGTTGCTTGCGTGATATCCTGGACAGTTTTGATTTTTGAGATCTTCACCTGTTGCACAATTTAGCTGCCATACCCTGGATCTTCCACCAAAACTACAAAAATCAGAAGAAGGCTCTGTTGTAGTAAAATAGATTATATTGGAATCAGTAACAGTTGGGTCTGATATTACTCTTTCTTTAAAATAAATTCCTTCTCTCTCATTTAGTCCTTGTTTCCAAGAAAATAGTTTATTTGGGTTACCTTGAGTGAGTTCATTACAAGGATCATTAGATGAGTGTGCTGCATTAATATTACAATTTCCATCATCAAGACAATCATCTATTCTTACAGCATAGAGGTTATTAAATTCATTATTTTTACCTGGATCGTCTCCAGGATAAAAATATCTACCAGTACCAAAAAATATATAATTCATATCAAAGCATTTTGCATATTCTACTTTTGCAGTTACTGGCTCCAGGGAGCTATTAAATACATTTACTATCTCCCAATCAGAAGGGATATTTCCTGTAATATGAATTCCCCACACATCTCCCTGTAAAGTGTTACCTGCTCCCCTGGTTGATCCAATAAAGACCCAATCAGTATCACCATCTTTATCTACATCTATACCCTCAGTAAAAAGCCTTCCACCAAAGGCATTTTTCATTTCTGATGAAACTGAGAGTTTTGTCACTTGTTTAATGGTAAAAAATGCTGATGGTTGAGCATCCCATGTACTCTCAAGTTTGAGAACAAAAAATTTCAAATCCTGTTTGGACTCTCCCCTATAATTAGTTGGACCTGATGCAAACATAATAAAGTAGCTATAGGTGCTGTCATCATTTTTTACCTTGATAAAGGCAGGTCCTGTATAGGTAAAACCTAAATCTTTATCAGTAAATTCCCATAAAAACTTTGGACTGGTTGCATTGGTTATATCAAGGGCAAAATAAGAAGACAATCCCACACAATTACTAGTAGCAGAATTATATTGTGAGGGATCAGCACAAGTATCAGCAGGAGGATTAATGCACTCTGAATCTGTGCATCCAACTGCTCCCCCAAACCTCATACCACCAATTAATATTCGTTTTTCAATATCTGAATCATCATCTAAATTGAGTTCAATTATATAAGGCATGAGATCCACATAATAAAGGTGATTATTACCACCATATTTGGGATCTGTAAGTGCCCTTAGATAAGGAAGGCTATTTTTAGGGATATATGCCCACATTTCTTCACCTAGTTTATCTTTGTAACAATATTTAGAAGAGTCATTACAAAGCCTTACATCTTGATATGGTCCCAATCCGTCATAGCGAGGTTTACCTAATCTAAATGCATGGAGCATTCCATCATTTGCTCCTACATAAACCACTGAATAATCATCATATATCACTATTTTGGGTGTAGAATAAATTATGTCACCTAATTTCCAGGTGGAAATACCATCATAGGATCTATTTCTATAACCATCTATATCATTTCCTAAAATATAATCTTTAAGATCCTGGATCGAAATTGATTTTGTTATTAATCTTGTTGTTTCATCTGTTTCATCTACTATTCCATCATTGTCTTCATCTCCAAATAGTTTATTTTCTGTCACATTCTGAAAACTAGTTAAATCTTGATGTATGGTTGGATGAAGATATCCTGTATATGTGTAAATATTTCTTTGTGTTGCATTCGTATTCTTTAACTTCTCTCCTGCCTCCCACACTGGATGTATATCATCTAAAGTTGAATACAAGGTATAATCAGAAGAATTAGTACCACTACATGTACTTTTATAGGCCTTTACATTCATAATTCCTGTAGAATTATTTAGTAAGAAATTAACGATGTAGTCTCCTCCTGTCTCTCCATTAGTACATACATCTAATGCTTTATTTTCAATAGTATCCTCTCTTATGTTTGAAGCAGTAGGAGAATAGTAAAACCAGTATGTATAAAGATAGCCAATCCAATCCAACTCTATCTGATCAAATTGTTTTTTTGGATAAAAAAGTGCCTGAACAAGATTTTTTCCAATCTTTGTCTCACTAATGGGAAGTGATGCAGAGGTACCTGAAGCAGTTCTTTTTAAAATATCAACAAAAATCACCCTTAATGCCTCTTCAAGTTCTGCTCCATTTTCTGCTGCAAAATATCCGTCTGGTACACCGTTGTTATCCTCATCCCATTCCTTACAACATTGTTCATTACTACTACCACCTGGGCAACTGGAACGAGGCCAGGCAACCTCTAAAGAATCATCTGGCACCTCAGAAAAAGTATATGGATAACTATTATTACAACCACTAATATCAGTAAATCCTCCAAAAGCACTTATGGTCTTCATAGAACTTTTACCATCATTAGAATCATCAAAAGCATATAAGCTATATACCCTTGCTGTTTGTTTATTGGATAAGTCAGACCTCAAATCATCAGTTCTTAAATGATAAGCAGAAATAACAGGGTCTACATTGCCATTCCACTCGCCATCAGATATGAGTACAACATTGGACTGCCTGCACCAGGCTGAAACCAAACTCCCATCTTCCAACACCTGATAATATGGATCTACCTCGCTGTCATCGTTGATATAATTAGAATTACTCTCATAATTATGACCATTTCTTTGTTTTAGATAATCATAGGCCTCCCACAAGGCTTCACCACTTGGAGTACCGCCATATGGAACTTCACTCTGTAATTTATTCAATAATGAGTCTAAATTATTTTCATTAAACCCATACCTTATTTCACCTTCCCTTGTACCACCAAACACCATAAAGGTAATTCTAACACTATCAAATATGGATTGAAGTAAACCACCCCTATCCTCTTTTGAGATTCTTAATTTTACCCTTGCACTTGACAATCCTTTTACTGGGCATGTACCATCATAATCATATACACTTAGTAAAATTTCTTTATCTGCATAGTTACCACTTGAATAATCTTCGGGCCTTACATAAAAATCACAGTCTATATTACTGGATCTTACTCTTCTCCTACTACCCTGAGCCTTTATATAACAATAATTATCACCACAATCAGCCTTTCCGCCAATTAGTGCTTTCAAGGCTGCATCTATTCTGGTTGTAGTTACAAAATTAAGTAGATTTCCAGAAACACAATCTGGTGCTGAACCTATTTTGTTGGAATAAGAACAATTGTCTGTATTATCAACAAAATATCCATTATGAGAATCATATTTATAATATTTATTTGAATCAAATATTCCATAATAATCATAGGATGTGTTATAGTTTTCATATGCATAATCTCCATAATAACATTCTGCAACCTGTGATTCATAATATCCGCTCCAATTGGCACAGGCATAATAGGCTGGAAATTGCATACTGCCTGAATAATCCATTACTAACACAACATTTGGATCTATACTCTGAGTAAGAAATGGGGGAGAAGCACAATATTGTTCCATTCCAGCAATTACAGGTATCGCCCAAAATATAAACAAAAGAGCTAAAAAAACTCTTTTAATAGTCATCTTTCACCCCTTTTTTAAGTTTTAACAAAACAATTTCTTTATCTTTTTTTAACAAATAAACTTTATCATCTTTAGAAATTAATATAGTTTTTTCTTTTTCATTTATCTGTTTTGAACTAAACAAGTCTATACTAACATGCTCACCTGAAAATACATACAGATAAGCCTTTCCACTTACAATTTTATCTACCTTATACGGACCGTATATTTTATATCCATTTTTTAAATACTTCTCAACTACCAATTTTAATGGTTCTTCTAACGTTTTAAAACTACTGAATTTATTTTTCACATCTCTAGTAAAACCAGTCGTTGAAAACACTACTATTAATAATACACAACATATCTGGATGATTACCCTTTTCTGTTTCATAGTTTACTTTTCCTATTTTATTTATATCTTTACTGGTTAATTTACTAAAAAACTTAAGTTACCCAAAAGTTATCTTTATTATATTTAGAAAATTTAGCCAAAAAAACTAAAGCCTAAAAAAACTAAATATATCTTATTCTTTTTAGCCAATTGCCTCATCTTGCACCATAAAACCAACTCTAAAAACATTATTTTTTAGGTTTATTTAAACCAATAAATAAATATTGGCAACCCTTAATTACATACTTTTAGTTTCCTAAGTCTCAACCACAAGCACTCTTTAAAACTTAAAATATTGTTTTTATTATATATATTTTACAAATAACAACTTTCTTAAAGTAAAAACAAGTAAATTCAAATAATTACATCAACACTTAAGTTTTAATTTGTTTATATCATGTTTTTGAAAAAAATCAAGAAAAAAATAGGAATTTTTACCTATTTTTTTAAGAAAAAAGTAAAGACTAAAAAAAGATAAGGGATTCTGGGAAATTATTCTTCCAAACTTTCTGGCAAGGATAAAACAAATTCTTTTATTTTATCCCTTACTTCCCGGTAAAAATTTAAGGCTTCTTCTTCGCTTTTGGCCTTTACAGCCATACTGGGTGGGTCAGGAAAACCTCGGTGAATCACCTTGCCCGGAAAGTAAGGGCAAGTTTCATGGGCATGGCCACAAAGGGTCACTACATAATCAAATTTTATACCCTTTAGCTCGTCAATGGTCTTGGAATACTGTTTGGAAATATCTATTCCTATTTCTTGCATTACCCTGACTGCCCTTGGGTCCAGGGTATGTTTGAGTATGCCAGCAGAATAGGGTTCAATTGTCTCAGATTTTAAGGCTCTGGCCAGACCTTCTGCCATCTGGCTCCGACAAGAATTTCCTGTACACAAAAATAAAATCTTTTTTTTAGACATAAATATTACCTCTCTTTATATCTTTAAAAAAAGCGTAAGAGCATTTTAATGGCCAGTAAAATAACTAAAATACCCAAAAACTTTTTAACTGTACTGGCTTTCAGCTTGGCTTGCATAAATTGGGTCCCTAGATATCCTCCCAAATAAGCACTAATACCCACAGGAAGCATAAGCCCCAAATTAAAGCTACCCAAAAGAACATAAGCAATAAAACCTGTTAAAGAGGAAAAAGGTACTACAAAAGCAGTAATAGTAGTAACTTTTTTGGGATCATATCCAGAAAGGATTAAAAGAGGAGAAATAATAAGCCCGCCTCCAATACCCAAAAGGCCAGAAAAAAAGCCAGCCACTCCTCCCACAAAGCTCATATACAGCCAATTTTTATCTTCTTTGTATTTATCCTTGCCTTTATACTTACTTCCTTTAAAAAACAACAAAATGCTGGCAGCAAAAAATAAAAAAAGGGTAAAAATAAACAAAACTATTTTTTGGGAAATAAGGCTAGAAATATAGGCTCCAATAGGAGATAAAATAATAGAGCTGAGAATAATGGGAATACCCAAGCCAAAATCCAGGCGCTTGTTCTTGATATTGTCATAGGTAGCACCCACCATACTGATGGTGTTAACAAAAAGTCCTGTAGGCTTGGCCTCACTCAAAGGTATTCCCAGCCAGGCCAAAACTGGAACCAGGACCAGGGCAGAACCCACTCCACCTAAAGCAAAAAGAAAACTAAGACCAAAAGAAATTAAAGAAATAGTAAAAATTTCCACTTTATTTTTCTCCTATCAGAGCCCTATTTTGCATTTAACAAACTTTATTTTCTAGCATAAATGGGTTTGGGCTTTAATAAAGTAACCAGTTGTTCTGTAGAAGCCAATAAAATCTTTAATTCATCATATCCCTTTTCCAGTAAATAGGCATAGACCATTGCAGCCCTAACCAGAGAAGAACAAAAAATAATCACCAGTTTGTTTTTAGGAATTTCTTCCAAACGCTTAGGAATTTCATTTACTGGAATATTCACGGCAAAAGGAAACTGTAAAAGCTCATTTTCTTCCCTGGTCCTTACATCTAAAAAAAAGATGTTTTCCTTTCCTATAAGTTTTACAGCTGAATCTACTCCTATCCCATGTTGTCCACTACCAAAAAATTCCAGATCCATTTCTAAAAATAATTCGTCTAATCTCATTTTTTCTCCTTATTTTTCACAACTAAAATGACATACTCCTGTAGGTGTTTTTACTGCTACAGGGAAAAACCTTTTTTTAATCCACAAAGCCACATTGACCAAACCAATCAAGACAGGCACTTCAACCAGAGGACCAATTACTGCGGCAAAAGCCTGTCCAGAATTAAGGCCAAAAACAGCCACTGCCACTGCAATAGCCAATTCAAAGTTGTTAGAAGCAGCTGTAAAGCTCAAAGTTACGCTTTGTTCATAATTGGCTCCAGCCTTATAGGACATATAAAAAGAAACCAAAAACATTACTACAAAATAAACACACAGGGGAATGGCAATTCTTACCACATCCAGAGGCAAGGATACAATAAACTCACCCTTTAAGGAAAACATTACCACAATGGTAAAGAGTAAGGCTATCAAAGTAATAGGTGAGATTTTGGGAATAAAAACTGTTTCATACCATTCCCTGCCTTTGGTTTTAAGGCCAATTATTCTAGACAGTACTCCAGCAATAAAAGGAATTCCTAGATAAATAAAAACACTCTTGGCTATTTCCGCCATAGAGACATCTACTAATACACCCTTTAACCCCAGAAGAGGGGGAAGCAGGGTAATAAAAATATAGGCATACAGGGAATAAAAGAGCACCTGAAAAATAGAATTAAAGGCAACTAGACCAGCACAGTATTCACAATCTCCCTCTGCCAGATCATTCCAGACAATCACCATGGCAATACAGCGGGCCAGCCCAATCATAATTAAGCCAACCATATACTCTTGATAGCCAGAAAGAAAAGCAATGGCCAATAAAAACATCAAAATAGGTCCAACTATCCAGTTTTGAACCAGGGACAAAAATAAGACCTTCGTGTTTTTAAATACCTCGCCTAATTGTTCGTATTTTACTTTGGCCAGAGGGGGATACATCATCAAAATAAGTCCTATAGCAATGGGCACATTGGTGGTACCTACCTGAAAATAATTTAGGACATCTTTAATTTGGGGGAACCAATAGCCCCCCAACACCCCCACAAACATGGCCAAAAAAATCCATAGAGTGAGAAAACGGTCCAGAAAAGAAAGTTTTTTAATTACCTCAGACATACTACTCTCCCTTTAGCCAGGAAATTACCTCTTCTTTGGTGGGCACCTTACCAGCACACTTTACCTGACCATCCACCACCACCCCGGGAGTGGAAAGCACGCCCATCTTAGCAATTTCTGCATAGTCAGTTACTTTAGTGACATTGGCCATAATGCCAGACTCTCTAATGGCATCCATCACCACATTCATGGTCTTTTCACAATTGGGACAACCAGGGCCTAAAACTTTTACTTCCATAACCAAACCTCCTTTTTTAAATTACCAGATTAAAAATATATCCAACCAGCAAAATACCCATAGCCACAATAGAAGCAAAAACAATTATAAGTCTCTTTTTTAAGACCTTGCGCAAAATAAGCATTTCAGGCAAGGACAGGGCAATAACACTCATCATAAAAGCTAAAACCGTACCCAGAGCAGCTCCTTTACCCAAAAGAGCTTCTACCACAGGAACAATCCCAGCAGCATTAGAATACATAGGTACGCCAATAATTACCGCTAAAGGCACAGACCACCAGGAAGACTTACCCATAATAGAGGCCATAAAATCTTCTGGCACATAACCATGAATGCCAGCACCTACAGCAATACCAATAACAATATAAATCCAGACTTTTCCCACAATATCTTTTACTGACTGCAGGGCATACTCTATCCTCTGCTCAAAACTTTTCTTGTCTTCTGTTACCACATTGGCATCTGTTCTAATTTTTAAGACCCAATCTTCAATATAATGCTCCAGATTAAGCCTGCCTATAACAAATCCAGCTACTATAGCTACAAAAAGGCCCGTAAAAAGATATAGCGCTGCAATTTTCCAGCCCAGTAAACCATACAATAAGACTAAAGCTATTTCATTAACCATAGGAGCAGATATTAAGAAAGAAAAGGTAACTCCTAAAGGAATGCCAGCAGTAACAAAACCAATAAAAAGAGGAACAGCTGAGCAAGAACAAAAGGGAGTTACAATTCCTAAAAGAGCAGCCAGCACATTACCCACGCTTTCCCTTTTACCAGCTAAGATTTTTCTCGTCCTTTCTGGTGAAAAATAAGAACGCACAATACCCACTAAAAAAACCACCAGAGTAAGCAATAAAATAACCTTGGGAGTATCATAAACAAAAAACTGTACTGCTTCTCCCAGATGAGAGCCTGGTTTTAAAGCAAGCAAAGAAAAGGCAAACCACTGGGAAAAGGGAAGCAAACTTTTATAAAGTAAAGTCCATATACCCAGCAGCACCAACCCCCAAAACCAATAAAAAAACTTACTTTTGGGATTTTCTCTTTTTAGCTTTTGCTCACTCGCACAAGCGCACTCTAGATTTTCCATCTCTATTTTCCTCCTATTCCTTTTCTCTTAAATTGGGCAAAAGTTTAGCCAGGTCCTGAATTTCTTTTTCTTCTTCCAGCCACCTGGCAAGCAAATCAACAAGTTGCTTGTTCTTTGCTTCCATCTCTAAAGGCAAAAAATAAATCATCCAGGAACCCTGCCTTCTGCTTTCTATAAATCCTGCTTCTTCCAGTATCTTCAAATGCTTGGATACAGTGGGCTGTGCCACTTCCAGCACCTGCTGAAATTCACACACGCACACTTCTTTCTTTTTCAGCAATAAACCCAGGATTTTTAACCTGTTGGCATCAGATACGGCTTTAAATATTTTAACAATTTTCTTCATTACTCTCTCCCGTTTTTAGCTATATAGTTATTTAGCTATATGAAGTCAAGTAGTTTTTACTTCCAGTACTAAAAAATCCCCTTTTAAAAGGGGATTTTTTAGTACTGCAGCTTTTCCTTAGTACAGGTTTTAAATCGCCACCATTTCTTCTATGATTCTACGCAGTTCCTGAGCCAGTTTGGCCAGTTCACTTACAGCAGCGGAAGCTTCTCGCATGGCCTGAGAAGTCTCTTCAGAAATGCGGTTAATCTCTTCGGTACTTCTGGTGATTTGTTCAGAAGCAGAAGACTGTTCTTCTGAAGCTGTGGCAATGGCCTCTACTTGAGCCAGGGTATTTTGAGACATTTCTACGATACGCTTTAAAGCCTTGCCTGCCTCTTCTGCCTTCTGGCTACAGGCTAAAACAGTTTCATCCATTTTACCCATGGCCAATACATTATCCTTGGATACATTTTGAATAGAGCTGACACTAGCTTCCACCTCTTTAGTGGCATTCATGGTCTTTTCTGCCAACTTTCTCACTTCATCAGCAACCACAGCAAAGCCTCTTCCGGCCTCACCTGCCCTGGCAGCTTCTATGGCAGCATTTAAGGCCAGCAAGTTGGTCTGGTCAGCAATATCTGTAATTACTCCCACTACTTTACCAATTCCCTCAGCCTGTCTTTCCAAATTACGCATATTTTTTACCAAAAATCGGGCTTGCTCTTTTACTTCTAAAATACTGGTAATGGTCTCTTCTACTACTTTTGCCCCTTCTTGAGCCACTTCCCTGGCCCTATTGGCATTTTCTGCTGCTACTGAAGCATTTTTAGCCACTTCTAAAACTGTAGAATTCATTTGCTCCATGGCTGTAGCAGTTTCTCTGGCTCTATCTTTCTGAACCTCACTACCCTGGCTGGCCTGCTCCACCTGAGCAGAAAGTTCTTCTGCAGCTGAAGACAAACGACTGCTTACCACTTCGCCATCCTGGGCTAGCTTAGCTAGTTTTAGTTGAGCCCTCTTCAAATTACTTATGTCCAAAATATATTCAAAGGCTCCAACAATATCTCCTTTTTCATCAAAAATAGGATTACCATAGTACTGAATGTAAATATCTTCTCCTGTTGGCCTGGCAATGGTTTCTTCCACTGCACTTTTCCCCTTGGTCATTGCCTGTTTACAGGCGCATTTATCGCTTTGACAATCTTCAGTATGGAAAAAATTATAACATTTTTGCATCTTTACCTCTGCCAGGTCTTTTCCCAGCAAACCTAACCCCACTTTATTCAGGAAAAGAATATTAAAATTTTTATCTACACACATCACAGGTACAGGAGCATTGTCTAAATGCCCCACCAAAACCTCTACCACCTTATTAACTCCAACAATAATATTTTTAAAATCCCCTTCCAGATCTTCATCATTCATTTTAAACAAAATATTACCCTTGGCCACTTCATCTTTTTGTTTGAGTATTAAATCCTCGATAAAAATAAGCTTGCTCTTTAAGTCTTTTATCTTTTCTACCAGATCAACTATCTCATCACTGCCTTTTAAGTCTATCTCTGCCTTAAAATTACCCTTTTCTATTTCCTGGACAAAACTAAGACCAGCTTTTAATCTTCTGGTTTCAAACCAGGAAAGCAAAACTCCAATCCCTAAAGCAAAAACAATCCCTCCACTCAATCCATACCAGGATAATGTTTTAACCTTTTCTTCTTGCTCCAGCAAAAAAACATATTCTTTAGTCTTTGTCTTTTCCAATTCTAAAATATTTTTAGTGATTAAGTTCTCTAACTTTTCTTTAGAATTGGTAAACCTAGTTTTTGCCCGAATAAAATCTATTCCTCATCTTCTTTCTATAGAAGCAATTTCTTGCATGGAGGCAAAAAAATCAGCTAAACTTTGACTTACGGCTTTATTATCAGAGACTAAAATATTTTTCTCTTGCTCTTTTATCTTCTTAAATTGGTCTAATAACTGGTTAAAATCTTCTTTTTTAAAGTAAATATTACTTATGACCTTTTCCGCTTCTGTTAAATAACCATCTATATTTTTAAAATAATCTATTTCCTTTTGCAGGGAAATAAACTTATCCATGCCCAATTTTAACCTGTTCATGTTATTTAAAACATAAATGGCTACAAAACTAAAAATCAAAGTAGCACCTAAAAAGGCCAAAACCATTTTGTGTAGCATTCTTATTTTCATGACCAATGCTCCCAAATATTTTTTAAAGCTTCTTCTAATTTATTATATTTAAAGGAAAAACCTTCCTTTTGCAACCTAGAAGGAACGACTTTTGCCCCCTGGGTAAGAACCATCTCTCCTTCACCCAGAGCAAGTTTTAAAATAAATCTGGGTACCGGGAAAAAAGCAGGACGCTTTAAAACCCTGGCTAAAGTCCTGGTAAAATCCTTATTGGTGGTAAGCTGAGGGGCACACAAGTTGTAAATCCCCCGGGCATCTTTTTTATTCAAAGCCCAATAAAAGGCCCTGGCTAAATCTTCTAAATGAACCCAGGGAAAACCCTGGTTTCCAGAGGCAATTTTTCCACCTATCCCCCATCTAAAAAAGGGTAGCAGTTTGGCCAGAGCTCCTCCTTTGCCCAAAACCACTCCAAAGCGAAATATAACTACTCGAAGATTAAAGTTTGTAAACTGTAAGGCTTCTTTTTCCCAGTCCTGGCAAATTTTACTTAAAAAATTTTCACCATAAACAAAATTTTCTTCATCCTGCACCCTATCCTCTAAAGGAGCGTAAATGCCTACAGCTGAAGCAGAAAAATAATTACAAGGCCTATTTTGGGTCTTTAAAATGGCCTGGGCCAATATCTTAGTACTTTCTATCCTGCTGGAGTAAAGTACCTTTTTATATTCTTCTGTCCATCTTTTGGAAATGGGAGCACCAGCTAAATTAATCAAGGTATCCACCTTATCTAGTTTCAAAGCCAACTCATCCAGATTAGTCAAATCCTTTCTACCTAAAGGAACAATCTCCAGCCCTTTTTGCTGAAAATAAGCAGCTAAAAAACTACCTACAAAACCACTGGCTCCCAAAATAGCTACTTGCATACTTTACCACTCCTAAAATTATTATTAAACATTATTAAAAAGAAAAAAAGAAAAAAAGCAAGTTAAAAATATTAAAGAGTTCTTGTTTAGAACATTTTAACCTTGTAGCCAGGTCTAAAAAATCTTGACTTAACCTGTTTTCTTCTCTTAATACACATAACATGTTTCCCTTAAAAGATTCCATACCCCACAGAACCACTCCTTTTGTGAATTATTTCCTCATTATCTTAAATGTGCTTATCTTTTTCTATGAAGCCTCTCTTCCGCCCTTAGTTCTGGAACACCTTTTCTTTGAGTATGGCCTGGTGCCTGCCAGATATACCTATCCCTTTTGGGCGGTTTATATGGGTTTATCGCCGCACAATTATCTACCCTTTCTAACCAACATGTTTCTCCATGGAAGCTGGTTGCACCTTATTTTCAACATGTGGGCCCTTTATATTTTTGGCGATAATGTGGAAGATAGAATGGGACATCTAAGATACCTTATTTTTTATCTTCTGTGCGGCCTGGGAGCCAATTTATGTCACTTTTATCTCAATTACAATTCCACCATACCTACAGTAGGAGCCTCTGGAGCCATTGCAGGAATTATGGGAGCTTATTTAGTTCTTTTTCCCCATTCCAGGATAATAACTCTTATTCCTCTCTTTTTCATTCCTTATTTTATTGAAATACCTGCTATTTTCTATCTAACTGGCTGGTTTATTTCCCAGCTATTTTCTGGAGTGTTTTCCCTTACTTCTGAACAATTTAGTTCTAATATAGCCTTTTTTGCCCATATTGGAGGTTTTGTGGTGGGAATCTTACTTCTGCCACTATTTAAGAATAAAAACTATCGTCCCTGGTATGCAGATGAATATTATTTTAGCAATTTTTTTAAGGAGTAAACTATGGGATACCTGGATTTAATCTGGCTACTTTTTATCCTTTCTGCCTTGCAACCTGTTTTAAAGCAAAAAATGTTAGAATCAGCCAGACAAAAGTTAATTGCCAGGATAGAAAAAAAGAGAAATTCTCGGCTTATTTTATTGATACATCGCCAGGAAACCATGAGTTTTTTAGGATTTCCTGTATTTCGTTATATTGACATTCATGACTCAGAAGAAGTCTTAAGGGCTATTCACCTAACTGACCCAGAAATTCCCTTGGATATAGTTTTACATACCCCAGGAGGATTGGTGCTGGCTTCCCTGCAAATTGCCAGGGCTTTAAAAAAACACAAAGGCAAAGTTACTGTGTTTGTGCCTCATTATGCCATGAGCGGAGGTACTCTCATTGCCCTGGCCGCAGATGAAATAGTCATGACCGAATCCTCTGTCCTGGGACCAATTGACCCCCAGCTAGGAGAATACCCGGCAGCTTCTCTTTTAAGGACTATTGCCCAGAAACCCATTGACAAGTTGGAAGATAAAACTCTTATTCTGGGGGATATGGCCAAAATGGCCATCAAACAGGTAGAAGAAGCTGCTTATGAACTGCTCCAGGGCAATTATGAGGAAGAAAAGGCCAGGGAACTAGCTAAAATACTTTCTGAAGGAAGGTGGACCCATGATTATCCTTTGACCTTTTCTGAAGCCAGTAAGCTGGGACTAAAGGTAAGTAAAGAAATGCCAGCAGAAATTTTACAACTTCTAAGCCTATACCCTCAACCAGTAAGAAAAAACCCTTCAGTGGAATACTTGCCTATTCCCAGGAAAAACACTTCTAAATGAAGCTGGTCTTTTTAAAGCCTCCTATTGAAGACTTTTACCAGACCAAAATCAGGCTTCAACCCCTGGGACTGGCCTATCTTAAGGCCATAGTAAAAAAATATTTTCCTCAAATAAAAACCAAAATCTTGGACTTTCAGCAGGGCTACCCGGCCAAAACCATACCCTATCCAAAGGAAGTGGCCTATTTAAAGAACTACTACTTTCCCACCGATAAAAGTCCCTTTTCTACTTTTCATCACTACTATCACTTTGGAGCAGATTATGAAGAAATAGTAAGCAAGGTAAAGGAAGAAAGGCCAGATTTAGTTTTAGTTTCTATTTTATTTTCTCCTTACTATAGAGAAGCTTTGCTCTGTGCCCAAAAAATAAAAGAAATTTTAAAAGTGCCCATTTTAGCTGGAGGCACTCATGTTTCTTGTGCTCCTTTAAGTGTTTTAAAAGAAGAATATATTGACTTTGTCATTTATGGAGAAGGGGAAAGGCCTTTAACCAGGTTTTTAGAAGCTTATCTTGGAGATAAAAATTTTACCCAGGTCCCCAACCTGGGTTTTAAAGAACAAGGCAAACCCATTCTAACCCCACCTGAACCCAACTTTCCCCTTCAAGACCTGCCCTGGCCAGATTTCAGTGATTTTTCTCCTGCCAATTACACCTTAAGGAAAAAACCTATTGCTTTTATTACCTGCAGTAGAGGCTGTGTTTATAAATGCAAATTCTGTTCAGTAAAAAACACCTTTCCCCATTACAATCTAAGACCAGTTGAAGATGTGATTGCTGAACTAAAAACAAGATACCAGCAAGGATATAGAATCTTTGATTTTGAAGACGATAATTTAAGCTTTAACGCAAAATATTTTTCCCATTTACTTTCAGCCCTAGCAAAAACCTTTTCCGGGCAGGATATAGAATGCGTAGCTATGAATGGCCTGGCCTACTTTAATTTAGACCTGAAAATGCTTTCTTTAATGCAACAAGCTAAATTTAAAGAGCTAAATCTCTCCCTGGTAACCCTAAATAAAAATCTGGCCAAAGACCTATCCAGGCCCCTGGACTTAAAAAAGCTTCAAGAAGTCATAACCACAGCATTTAAACTGGGATTTAAGCTCATTGTCTATCAAATTCTGGGTTTACCTAAGGAAAGTCTGGAATCCATAGTAAAAACCATGTCCTTTATTGCCAGAGAGCCAGTACTGCTAGGTCCTTCTCTTTACTATGCTGCACCTGGCTCTGCCCTCTTTAACCCCAGGCGTAAAGATAAAGACCATTTTTTTATGGCCAGGTCTACCTTTTTAGATACAGAAGATGCTCTTATTAGTAGAGATGAACTCTATTCTTTGTTTATCCTGGCCAGAATCATAAACTTTTTAAAAGGCTTTAAACTTGTCCAGCATATACACCTTAAGGAGCTTTTAAACTATCCAGGTCAAAATCCACGCCAGAATTTAGGCTTAACTATTTTGAGTAAATTGGAAAAAGAAAACCTTCTTTCTGGTTATGACGGCAAAAACTACTTTCCTATTCCTCATTTTTCCTCTAACCTGTGGACTTTTTTTAAAAAAGAGTCTAGTTATCTTACTACCTTAAACAACAAAAAAATTTTTTTAGGAGAAAAGAATGTATAAAAAGACTAAAGAGGGAGTAATCATAGGTAGAATAGGCTATGGAAAAGACCTATTAAGTGAATTAAATGAGATAGTTAAACAAGAAAAGATAAATTTGGGCAAAGTGGAAGCCATAGGCGCCTTACAAAAAGCCACCATAGCCTACTACCATCAAGACTCTCAAAATTACGAACTCATCACCTTTAATCAACACTTAGAAATAGTGTCTCTTATAGGCAATGTATCTTTAAAGGATAATACTCCCTTTGTGCACGCCCACATCACTCTGGGAGACAACAAGGGCAATCTTTTGGGAGGACACCTTTCCTCTGAAAGTATTGTTTTTGCCTGTGAATTTCTAATTATTCCTTTTACTGGCCCAAGTTTAGAAAGAAAACTGGACCAACAAACCGGACTTCCTCTCTGGGATATCTAATTAAAAGTGCTTTCCCAGTTGAGCAAAGGCCTTTAGGGATTCTGGGTCCAGGATTTCAATATCTTTACCTCTAGTTAAAAGCAACCCCTGTTCTTTTAAGCTTTTAAAGGCTCGAGATAAGGTTTCTGGAATAGTTCCCAAAAGATAAGCAAGCTCGCTTTTAGTGGTTTCCAGCCTCACTACTTTCTTCTGCTTATCCAGGGCCAGAGAGTAAAGATAAAGGGCTAACCTTTGAGGCACCTCTTTTAAGCTCAAATCCTCCACTTTCTGAACCAGTTCTTTCAGACGCAAACTAAAAAGCCAAATCATTTTCAGGGCCAAATCGGGCTCTGCTTGAAAAAGCTTTTTAAATTTTTCCTTGGGGATAAAGACCAGAGTACTGTCTTCCAGGCACAAACTATTGGCAGGATAATTAAAATCTCCCCCTAAAACCACTTCTGCAAAAATATCTCCCGGGCCCAATAGGTGTAAAATCTGTTCCTTTCCTTCAAAATTGTTCTTATATATTTTTACTCTTCCTGAAATAATTCCAAAAAACCCCTGTCCAGGCTCTCCCTCCCGAAAAACATGCTCACCAGAAATATAATTTTTTAAAATAGAAATTGATTTTAACTTTTCTAGAACTTCTGTATCCAAAAAAGAAAATAAAGAAATTTCCTTTAATTTAGCGATTGTATTCATTTTTTGAATTGTTGTTTACTAAAGAAAGGTAATTTATTCCCTGGAAAACATAGTTTATCCCAGATAAAAGGGTAAACAGTCCAACCAAAGCGTAAAAATAACCAAGTTCTATCTTTAAAACCCAAAAACTACTTTTTGCACCTAAAATTAAAACTACCAGTAATATTTGAAGTAAGGTATTTACTTTACTCACAAAAGAAGGGCGAATATTGTCTTTAATGGCAAAACCCAAAAAGCTAAGTAAGCCAACTCCTCCTAAAATAAGCAAATCCCTACTTACCACCAGGACAGCAAGCCAGCCTGGTACCCACCTGGCAATACCCAAACACACATAAGTGGTTATTAAAAGTACCTTATCTGCCAGAGGGTCCAGCAAGGCACCCAGTTTGGATTTTTGTCTAAAAAACCTAGCAATAAATCCATCTAAGCCATCAGTAAAACCTGCTAAGAAAAATACTCCTAAAGACCAGGCATATTCTTTATCCAAAAAGAAAATCACAAACACAGGAGTAAGTAAGATTCTAAAGACAGTAAGGATATTGGGAATGGTCAGGTTTTTGTTCATTAAAAGCCTAGCAATTTATCCCTTTCTTTATTCCAGCGCACCCAGGGATTTTGTTCATCTTCTTCTAAGGCAAATTTTTTAGGAGGAGCAAAGCGTCCATCTGGATAAAGCACAAATTCATATCCTGCCCCCACAATAACTAACCACTCCTGCAAACTAACTCTTTTAGGTCCTTCTACCTTCTTGGGTCCACTTACCCTCTGAGCCATTAAGGATTTTCCAGGTTTATATTCTTCTGAAACTGGCCTATAACCCACCTGAATTTTACCATCATAGACCAAAAATCTATTATATTCAGCAGCAACTACTGCTCTATATTTGGTGCCAGCAACTCCAGCAACAGCTGTAGGGGTTTCTAATTCAAATTTATTATCCTTGGCCATGAGCTTTTTTACAGAAGCCCAGCATTCTCCTAACATCAATTGAGTTTTCATCTCCCGTTTACTATTTTTCTCATCATACAGGGCCTTAACCAGGGTCAAAGTGGTATTTTCATTAAAGCGTAAAACACTTCCATCTGGCAATACAAGCTCCAACTTGCTCTTCTCTTTTACCTTTATTTCAACAGGAGGAGTGAGAAACTGGCCTATTTGCAATTCCTTATCCTGTACAAAGGCCTTACCTTCTAAATAGTTTACTTTTACTTTACCTTCTACTTCTATTTCTGCAGCCAGGACAAAAGAAGAAAAGAAAAAAAATATTCCCCATAAAAAAATAAATTTTTTCATAATTACTCCTCCAGGTTAAAAACTATATTTTGGGGATGTAAAACTTTTTTAAGCTCTAAGGCAAGCTCTTCTTTGTTTAAGCTCCAAACTTTCCAGCTAGCTTTTATGGAAGGACCACTTAGTTCCACTGTTAGCAAATTCTTCTTCAATACAAATCTTGACCAGGTGCCCAGGTCTTTATCAAATTCCTTTAAACTATCTATGGTGACCCAGCCACTACTAACTAAAGTAAAACTTTCTACCAGTTCATTCATTACCTCTGGTAAATCAAAATAACCTGCCCAGAGTTTTATCCATAAATTTTCCAAGTCATCTGCCTGAATTTCCAATTTGTGCTCTTTTACCACTAACTCTCCAAACCACTTTTCCTGTCCCTTTAAAATAGTTACTTTTAAAGGGGCGTCCACTTTTACTTCTACCCCGGTTAAAGTTTGCAAGCGACTCAGGGTCAAAAATTCTTCTGGACTAACTCCCTTTAAGGTCAGGTCATAGGCCAGTTTTTTATTGGCAGTAAATAGAAGTCCATATTTTTTTAACTCTTGCCGTAAAAGGCTTTTATTTACTTCACAGTCCAGCTTTAACTCTAAAGTCTCTTCCTGCTCCACCCAGGAAAGCTCTCTATAACCATAAATAAACTTATCTATCCTGGGTAATAAAAACTCCCCTAAAATCTCCAGTCTCTGCTTGGATAATTTTTGGTCCAACAAGTTATTGGCTTCTTTTAAAACAGCCTGTAAAAAGGCCTGCTCGTATATTTTGGGTTTTATATCTTTCAAAGTTTCTGCACTATCTTTAGGCCAGATAACTTCTACTTCCACTCCAGCGTAAGCACTTTGCACCCCACATAAAAAAAGCAATATCACAAACAATTTAATTATTTTCAGCATATTTTCATTTCCTTCCCTCAACCTTTGTGGTCAAATCTGCAAAAAAAAGCCTTTAACTGTCAATCTCTTCTTTTAGGTTTAAGTAGTTATCTTCTAGCTTTGCCACTAATTTCTTTGATTTTTATCTTAAATACTCTGGTTTTATCCAGATAAGAAGCAATATATTTCTGGCTCTTATCCTCGTATTCTGAAGCGTATTTCTTTATTAATCCCTTTAACGCCCTTATTTTTTCTTCTGCAAAAACCTCTTCAACTTCTCCACAAACAATAACACTTTCGTATTTGGTACTAAATTTTTCTGGGATAAGACAGGTATGCCCAACTACACAAAAAGAAACAACAGGTTGAAACTGAATATTATCTATTTTTTTCCCTTCTAAAGCACAGTGAAAATAAATACTATCATCTAAAAGACAATAATTTATTGGAACTCCATAAGGCCTATTTTCTCCATCTACAGTGGAAAGAACTCCAAATTCACCCTTTTCCAAAAGAGTAAGAGCTTCGCTTTGACTAATCTGCTTATCTTTTCTACGCATAGTACTTTCCTTTAAAATTAAAAAAATGCACTGGATGAATTTCATCCAGTGCATTTAAAACTCTACTCAAAACCATTTACTAGAATAATCTAAGCATATCTTTTAATTTTTTTATAGCTAAAACCGCATCTACACCAGAAATAGTTTGGTCTGGATAAAACTCTCCACTTCGAATATCTGTACTCAAAAGCCCTCTAGTGGTACAAAGCATAACTGCATTAAAGGCATAATGAGTGGTTGGAATATCAGGAATATTGCTCTCCTGACCAATAAATTCTGTGGCCAGTTTGTTATTTCCAGTGGCTCTAATTAAAATATCTTCAAAAAGTAAAGCCATTTCCACCTTAGATACTGGTTCATTGGGTCTAAAGGTGTGATCTGGATAGGGTTGCAAGCCTCTAACTCCTAAACCCACAACCATAAGAATGTCGTTTTTCAAAGGATGATCGGCAATGTCCTTGACCTTGTTCTCAGTGTAAATATCTTCAAACTTCATCTGCACGCCTTGAGGGGCTTCAAAGGTCTTTTTCTCTGCTTCTTGAGTTTTAGTATAAAAACGCTTTACATTTAACTCTTCAATCAAAAGGCCAGCCAGATCACCTCTGGTTAGTTTATCCACCAGCACAATTTCCTTGCCCAGCTGACTCTCAGGGGCTGCTCTATTGGCCTTTTGAGCTAACTGCCAGCACAAATCAGCCCTTTCTTCCCAATCCTTATCTCCCAGGGACTTTACCCTGGCATACATTTCTTCTGCCTTATAAAAATCTAAACCATAAAGATAAGCTTCTCCTAAGTAAAAATAAAGCTCAGGAGAATTGGGTTTAATTACATTGCCCCTGCTAAAGGCTTCCTTGGCTTTGGTTATAAGCTGATAGTCAGAAAGTTTTTTCTGTTTTTTCAAAGCAATATAAGCCCTTATCTCAGAGACAAGGGTCCAGATTTTTTCTTCCTTACCTTTAGCCTTTTGTTGGCCTTTGGTTATAAGTTTTAAACCATCCCTATCCCCTTTTATAACCTGAATAAGTCCCTTTCCAGCCAGAGCAGGCCCATAGTCTGGATCCAGACTCAAGGCCTGTTCAAACTCCTCTTCAGCCAGGTCCAGCTTATCTTCATCTAAATAGGCCACTCCCTGCTTATAGTGATGCAGTGGATTATCCATCATTCCCTGGGGAGCCCTTCCTTTGGGTGTACAACTGACCACCAGTAAAAAGAGTACCACCAGGACAAAACTCAATCTTTTATATACTTTCATCCTTCTATCTCCTTTTTAAGCTAATCCAGGATAATCATAACTTTACATTTTTCCAAGAAACTCTGTTTTTGACTTAAAGCTCTTAACTGGTTGGCACTGGCATTGTCTATAACCAAATCAGCCTTGCCTTTACCCTTCACCTGAACAGCTTTAGCTACAAAAGGCATATTCGCCACTCTGGGATTGGATTTGGCTTTCTCCAAATCCTTGGCATAGCCAGCCATTCCCTGCTGAATGGCGTATTCACGGCTGACAAAAGCAGAGCCATAAACTTCCTGGCCATTTTCGTCATAAATTTTGGGACTCATAGCTGGTCTGGCTCCAAGGCCTCTGGCATCTACAATAAGACCGGTATAAACCATTTCAGGCTGAGGAGTAGGCATGGCAGGTGTAGGTTCTGGCTGAACTTGAGGAGGCTGAGGAGCAACAACTGGAGGCTGAGGTACATTTACTTGAGGTTGGCTGGGTTCTACCGGAGGTGTAGGAGGAGTTAAGCGCTCTGGCTTTTGAATTTTTGTCCCAAAGGGGATAGTAGGAGGTAAAAGTACATCAGCCAGGCCTCCTCTCAAACTAACTCCCACGGTCACTTCTACTGAACCATCAGACATGTAAGCAATGTCCAGGACCTGGGAATTTTGTAAAAAACCCTGTACTCTAGAGATAATTATGTCGTTGGTGACCATATAATTTTGAACCGTGGTAGTAGAATCAATCTGTACCCCTTTTAAAACTTCCAATAAATTTCTTCTAGCCACTACAGTAGCAGCCCTTACAGCCATTGCTCTGGCTTGAGCCATATTCACTGCTGTAGCCGGTGGAGCACCTATGCCTGTCGCAGTAACCAAACCTGTCTGCCAATTCACCTTTCCGTTTTCAAAAGTCTGGACATAAGCATAGTCCATTATTGGTTGTTGCGCTAAAGCCATTCCATAAAACCCAAGGCCAAAAGCCAAAAAACAAACTAAAAATAAAAATCTTCGCATATGCTCCTCCTATTTTTTTTCTATTTTTCCCAAATAATATAAAGCTGACTTATTTCTTGGCTCATAAGTTAAAGTTTTTTGCCAATAAAATCCAGCTTTTTTAAAATTTTTCTCTTGATAAAACTTTAAAGCTAATTCATTATAAACTTTAGCCAAATTATATCTGGCTTCGTTGTTTTTAGCATTTATCTTTAAAGATTTATCCCAGGTCTCAATGGCTCTATCTACTTCACCTCGGTTATAATAAACCCAGCCCAGTTCATTTAAGGCCTTTACATATTTGGGATTTAACTCCAGGGCTTTTTTTAGCTCCAACTCAGCGTTATAGACCATGTCCAAACCCAAAAAAGCCAGGGCCAGGCGATAATGAGTCTCTGGGTCGTCAGAACCTACCTCCTGGGCTTTACGCAAATATAAAATACTCTGTTTTAAATTGTGCTCCACTGCATAAACCACTCCCAAAAAATAATAGGCATTGGCATTATAGGGGTCTAACTTTAAAACTTCTTCAAATTGAGAGGTAGCTTCTTTGATTTTGTTATCTTTTAGCAAAAGCACTCCCAGCCAGATTCTGGCAAAGGTATTGTCTTTAGAAATAGCTACCACTTTACTAAAGTAATTATAAGCCCTGGCAAAATCTTCTTGCTTGGCACTTAAAAGCCCTAGCTGATTTAGGGCAAATTCATTGTTGGGGTCTAGCCTAATTACCTTTTCAAACAAGGCCTTAGCTTCTTTTAACTTTCCCTGGTAGTGAAGGTCTGAAGCCTGAAAAATAAGGTCATTAATATCTTCTGCATAAGCAACTACACTGAATAATAAAAAAAAGATTGTAACTAACCCTATCTTTTTTAACATTTTTTCATATCCTGCTCTTTTTTAAACTGACAATAGAAGAGGCAATGGATAAGGCCAGCTTGTGTCTAAAATCACTTTGAGCCAACAACTTCTCTTCCTCTGGATTGGAAATAAAACCCATCTCCAGCAAAATAGAAGGCATCTTGGCTCTACGCAAAACATAAAAATTGGCTGAATGCACTCCCCTGTTTTTTAGAGGTAGACGATTTTTTAAATTATTCTGAATAAGGGAAGCAACCTCTCCCCCTGCCTCCCAGTAGCGCTTTCTTTCAAATAAAAACAAAATCTCTTCAATATTTACATACCCCTTTTGAATAAGTTCGTTTTTTTCCAACTTAAGCACAGAATTTTCAAACTCTGCCACCCTGGCTGCTTCCTTACTGGAAGCTCGCTCTGAGCAAAAATAAGTTTCCATTCCTCTGGGCTTTCTGTTCTCATTGGCATTGACATGAAAGGAAACAAATAAATCTGCACTATACTGGTTGGCTGTAGTAGTTCTGGCACTTAAAGGCACAAAATAGTCTTCTGTACGAGTAAAAAATACCTTTAAGTCCTTATCCATCTGGGCCAGTATTTGCGAAGTCCTTTTGACCAGGTCCAGATTGACCTCTTTTTCCTGCAAGCCCTTAAGCCCCACTGCTCCAGAATCAAAGCCCCCATGTCCAGGATCCAAAACTACCCTCTGGATACGATAGCCAAGAGTGTTTTCCACCTGCAGGCGATCTAAAATCTGCTTTTCTTCTTCCAGGGCCTTTTTTTCCAAAGGAGTTAAAGGCTTAATAGGTTCAATCTTTGGAGGCAAAGGCTTTTGGGAAATAATATCTACCATCATTCTGGAATAGGTATCCTCAGGATTTAAACGCAAAACCTGCCTGAAACTATCCAAAGACTTTCTTAGTTCTTTTTTTTGAAAATAGGCCCTTCCCAGAAGCCCCCAAAGCCACTCATTATCAGGCTCTAGCTTCACTCCTGCTTGCAAAACTTCTATGGCCTGGTCATATTTTCCTTGCGCTAAAAGCTCCTGTCCCTTTAAACCCAGGTCAAAACCACTTTCAGCCCATAAAAACCTGGAATTTAAAGAAACTAGACCTGTAGCCAAAGCTACCAATGCCTTTCTTCTATTAATTTTTGCCATAATGCTAATACACAACCTTTAACCTGGTTTGCGGATAATAAAACGCCAGAATATCCCTATAACTTTTACCTTCTTTGGCCAAAGCATAGGCTCCCCACTGGCTTAAGCCCACTCCATGGCCATATCCTCTACCTCTTATCCAGAGTCCATCGCCCTGCCACTTTATCTCAGCCAGAGTGGATTTAATATCCCTAGGGCCTAACCAGAGACGAAAACTATTACTAGCTAACACTACTTTAGCCTTTGAGGCAACTATTTTTAAATTTATAATCCTGCCAGAAGGTGAAATATCACCCACTTGAATTTCTTGAATAGAGCCCAAAGCAAACCCTTTGGACCGCAACACCTTTTCAATATTCTCTTTTTGTATCTTTAGCTGCCATTCTTCCCTTTTAATTTCAGGAGAAAAAGGGTCCTTTTTAATCAAAAAATAGGGAAAATCCACTTTCCAGACATTACTGGATTTTTCCAGCATGCCCCCACTATGAGCATGAAAATAGGCTAAAATAGGCTTATTCTCATAGGTTAAAATTTCTCCCCTGGTACTTTTTACGGCTTTT